>ONWT01000119.1 GCA_900321575.1 uncultured Lentisphaerota bacterium
GCTCCTGCGCGTACAGATCCTTCGTCTGGTCGAGCATTTCCTCTTCTTTCTTGGAATCCGCACCCTGGCGGGTAGCCTCCGCCGAGCGTGTGGCCGCGAGGTTCGAGGACATGGACTGCGTAACCTGTGCCATCGACTGGTTTATGTTGTTGATGCCGGCGAGCATGGTCATCTTGCGCTCGGCCGCCTTGAAGTCGGTGCGGCGGGTGGCGCGGTCTGTCGTGACGTCGAGGCGTTCTCTGGCGAACGCGACGAGATTCTTCTGCTCGGTGGGCGACAGCACGCCGGGATCGGAGAGGAGCTTCGCCTCCAAGGCGTACGCCATCTCCATCTTGGACTTCGCCGCCGCGACATCGGCCTTGAGCTGCGCCTTGTCGGCGCCCGCAGGAGGATTGTTCAGCCTTTCGACAGCGGCCTGGTACTTCTCCTCGTACTGGGCGGCGACATCCTGCACCGTCTTGACATAGTCCGACTTGGCCTTCGACAGGGCGGTCTCGGTCTCGGTGACCTTGTCGTTGGCGAGCCCGAGGTCGCGCTGGGCCTGGTCGACCTTGGAGTTCTGGTCGGTAACAGCCTGCTTCGCCGTATCGAGCTGGGCCTTGGCGGTATCCGCCTCGGCCTTGGCCGTATCTAGCTGGGCCTTGGCTGTTTCGAGCTCGGCTTTGGCCGTATCGAGCTCGGCTTTGGCCGCGGCGATGGCTTCGTCGCCGGCCTTGTCGGCTACGGCCTGGTTGTACGCCTCCTGCTTCTGGTTGACCGTTTCGGTCTTGGCCTGCACCTCGTTGGCCTTCGCCTGGACGGCTTGGACCTTCTGGTTGTGGGCATTCTCGGCGATGCCGCTAGCTTCGGTCCTGGCGGCCGCCAGGTCCTTCGCCTCCTGGAGAAGCGTGGCTTTATTGGTGGCATCCGTCTTGGCTGCGGTATTCGCCGCCATCGCCTCGTCGAGATTTGCCCTCAGATTGCCGGCCGCGCCGGTTTCGATCTGGCGGGTGAACTCCGCGGTCACTTCGTTCGATATCTGGCCGCCGACCTTGTTCTGCACCTCGGCGAGCTTGATCTGCGCATTCTGCGGCGAATCCGTATTCTGGAGCGCCTGCGAGTGCAACTTCGCCGCGTCCGCGCCGGACTGCGTCATGATCTTGCTCTGCGTTTTCGCGGTGACGCCCTGCCAGGCCATCAAGCCAATCGAGGCCGCCGCCGAGATGAGACCGCACGTGACGCCGACGATCAGGCCCAGGTTCGCGGCGGCGCGCTGATCGTCCGCCTGATTCTGGATCGCCTTCTGGATCGCCAGATTCTCGGCCATGCGCATTTCACGGGCCGCATCGCGCTGCGACTGGGCGACATCGATCATGAGCGACATCAGCGCATACAGATCGAACAGCACCTTGCCCGTGGACTTCGACGCATACTGCGTCGTCGCGGCCTCGAAGTTGCGGTAGATCTGGGCGATGGAATCCTTCATCGTGGCGATCTGCTCGTCGGTGAAGCCGATATCCATGGCCTTGAGCTTGTCGACAAGCCCATTGAGAGTGCCCTGATCCACCGTCTCGGGTATCTCAAGGTCGTCCGGGACGCCTATGGTGAGCGTCTGAACCTCGCCGTTCACGTTCATGGTGATGGTGAAATTCTGCTTGCCGTCGACGCCATCGGCCTTCTCGACCTGCCCCAACGAGGAGAGCAGACTCTCCCAGTTTATGCCGTGGGTGGCTGCATTGAGTTCTACATTCATGGTACGGATCCTTTCTTTTCGATGTTACGCCATCTGCCCGATTCTCTGGGCGATTTCCTCGCTGGTGTCGGTCGAAGAAGAGATCATCTCCGCAATCTTGCCGATGCCGGCCTGGATCTGCTCGAGAATCTTCTGGAGCTCTTCCTGGCTCTCTTCAAGACGCTGCTGGAGCATCGTCATGAACTTTTCGAGCTCTGTGGTGTCGGCCTTCACGCTCTCGGACTTGTATGTCAAGTAGGTCGAAACCGCGCCAACGCCCAGCGAACCACCGGAGACAGCAGTATTCGCGACCGTTATGACGTTCTGCACGGTCTTGGCCGCCTGCATCGTCGTAGCGGAGATCTTCGCCCCCTCGCCTACGGCCTTCGCGCCCGTTACCGCCGCGTCCGCCGCCGCCTTGCCGGCCGCAGCGAAACTGGAGACCATGCTGCCGATGCAGCATCCGAGCTGCAACGCCATGATCGAGAGGTTGACGATGAGCGAAGCCGCGAGCATCGCCTTGTTCTTGTCCATTCCAAACGTGCTTTGGAGTTTTTCGGCAAGACCTTCGACGATTTTGTCCATCGCGCCCGTTTCGTTCAGCGTAAGCGCCGTGACCGCGACGACCGCACCTGCGATCGCGAAGCCTGCAGCGGCACCGCCAGTGACGATGGTGAGGGCGACGGCGGCGGCGACGGCGAGAATCGCGCCTATCCAACCGAATATGCGGCTGATCTTCGAGGCCTTTTCGGCTTTCTCCATCTTCTTGATGGACTCCTCGATCTGTTTCATGCGGTCCTTATGCTCAACGTCGAGACCGTCCTTCTGCATGTTGATACGGTCTTTCGCCATCTCGGTCTGGCGCTCCTGGTTGTCGAGCTGCAGATAAGAGATGAGCTTCATGAGGTCCGCCACTTTGGCCTTGGCGTCGTCGGGATTGTCCAACGCGGGCACGCTGGTCGCGCCGGAGGTCTTCTTTTCGCCGACGCCGTTCGCGGTCGTGTTGTCGCTGTTGGTCACTCTCAGGTTCGACCCCGCAAGCACCTCAAGGGCCTTGTTGAGAACCTCCTTGGCCTTCGTGCCGTCGTTCGCGACTTTGGCGAACTGGGCGAGCATATCGTTCGAAAGCTGCGTGGCCTGCTTGTTTGTATTAAGTTCTATTGACATGGTATTTACCTCCTTCGCCCTGTATACACGCGAGACAGGAA
>ONWT01000117.1 GCA_900321575.1 uncultured Lentisphaerota bacterium
CCGCCGCCGACGGCAATTATGACGTCTGGCTTGAATCCGGCCATGAGCTTTGCGCCTTCCTTTGCGCAGGCGAGGGTCGGATCTGGCGCGACGTTTGAGAAGGTGGTGAACATGATGCCCTGCTCTTCTAGCGACTTCTCGATGGCCTTGGTGTATCCGTTCGAGTAGAGGAAGGAGTCGGTCACGATGAACGCCTTCTTCTTGCCGAGCTCCTGGCCGAGTTCGCGCAAGGCGACGGAGAGGCAGCCTTTCTTCTGGTAGACCTTTTCAGGCGCGCGGAACCACAACATGTTTTCTCTTCTCATTGCGACTGTCTTGATGTTCAAAAGATGCTTGACGCCAACGTTTTCGCTCACGGAGTTGCCGCCCCACGATCCGCAGCCGAGCGTGAGCGACGGAGCGAGGCTGAAGTTGTAGATGTCGCCGATGCCGCCGTGCGACGAAGGCGTGTTCACGAGTATGCGGCACGTCTTCATGCGGGCCGCGAATTCGGCAAGCTTCTCCTTTTCGTTGATTTCGTCGAGATAGACCGAAGAGGTGTGGCCGTAGCCGCCGTCGGCGACGAGCTTCTCGGCCTTGTCGAGGGCTTCGGCCCAGTCCTTGGCGCGATAGAGGGCCAATACTGGAGAGAGCTTCTCGTGGGCGAATTCTTCGGAGATGTCGACGCTCTCGACTTCGCCGACGAGCACCTTCGTGTCTTCGGGAACCTTGAAGCCGGCGAGCGCCGCGATGGTGGCGGCCTTCTGGCCGACGATCTTGGCGTTGAGCGCGCCGTTGATGAGAATCGTCTTGCGCGTGGCGTCGAGCTCGCTCTTGCTGAGCACGTGGCAGCCCATCTTGACCAGGAGGGCGCGCACGTCGTCATAGACGCCTTCTTCGGCGATCACGCTCTGTTCGGAGGCGCAGATCATGCCATTGTCGAAAGTCTTGGAATGGATGATCGAGCTGACCGCGAGAGTGAGGTCGGCCGTCTCGTCGATGATGGCCGGCGTGTTGCCCGCGCCTACGCCGAGAGCGGGGGTGCCCGAAGAATAGGCCGCCTTCACCATGCCGGGGCCGCCTGTCGCCAGGATTATGTCGGCCTCCTTCATCAGGAAATTCGTCTTGGGCAGCGAAGGGGCTTCGACCCAGCCGATGATGCCCTCGGGCGCGCCGGCAGCGACCGCCGCGTCGAGCACGATCTTCGCCGCCGCGATCGTCGAGTTCTTCGCGCGCGGATGGGGGCTGATGACGATGCCGTTGCGGGTCTTCAGCGAAATGAGGCACTTGAAGATGGCGGTGGAGGTCGGGTTCGTCGTCGGAATCACCGCGCCCACGACGCCGATCGGCTCGGCGACCTTCTGGATGCCCGCGGCTTCGTCGGTAGAGACGACTCCGCACGTCTTGGTGTTCTTGTAGGCGTTGTAGATGTATTCCGCCGCGTAGTTGTTCTTAATCACCTTGTCCTCGACTACGCCCATGCCCGTTTCGGCGACAGCCATCTTCGCGAGAGGAATCCTTGCCTTGTTGGCTGCCAGCGCGGCCGCGCGGAAAATCGCATCGACCTGCTCTTGCGTATACTTCGCGAATTTCGCCTGAGCCGCCCTTACCCTGGCCAGAGTAGCCTCCAGATCTGCTACTGGATTCTCCGGCGCGATCGTTTGTTCTGCTTCCATCGTTTCTCCTTAGAAATGCCCCCAAGTCCATCCTCAGGGGTTGTTGGAGTATTATACCACTTTTGGCGCAGACAATCAATAAGCCGACACCGCGCGGACCTGCCCATCGCATCCAGAACTTGCGTTTGGCTCCGGACACGACGCGGTCAGAAATCGCGGCGGTAGAGCGAAAACCTGTATTTGCCGAACTGCACCTTGTCCAGAAGGCGGTATCTCGCCCCGCGGAGATGCTTGTCCTTGAGGTTTATGTCGCGGTCCTCGTCGAATATGTAGTCCGGTATGTCGATGGGCGACACCTTTACCAGCGCGTCCGCACGCCCTCCGACGATATACGGCAGCCTGTTGGAGTGCGCGTCGATGCATGGGCGGTTGGGCTGGTGGTAGTTCTCTATGCGGAAAACGTTCTTCTCGTCGCGCTTCGGTCCGTCCCAATCGGCGCGGATGCGCTCCGCCGCCCAATCGCACGCCTGAACATAGGCGTGTCTGCGCCCTACGGGAAAGTGCGCCTTCGCCAGTATCACGATGTCGTTCGCCGCCAGCAAGCCCGCAAGAAGCGGCAAAAGCCATTTCGCGGCGCGGATTTTCGGCGACAGCCACTGCGAAAGGCGCATCACGCCCCAGACGAACCACCCTATCGCCAAGGTGGACGACTGGGCCCAGTAGCGCTTTCCCGCGAAAAGCTTGTTGTCGCACGCGTTTATCTGGGCCGTGACCATGGCCCAGTTTATCGCGATGACGGCCAGAAGCAGCCATTCCAGACCGGAAAATTCGCGCTTGCATATGCGGTATATTACCACCGCGAGAGCTACGATATTGACGACGATCATAGCCAGCCTCCAAGCAGTTTTATGTAATGCGGCGACGGCAGCCAGTGCCCCGTGAAGGCGTATGTCTGCGCCACTACGGACGCCGTGCCGAGCGTCCAGCCCGCGATGACCGGCAGGATGCCGCGAAAGCCGCGGCACAGAAGAAAATACGCCGCCCCGCAAAAGGCGAGCGCGCTACCCACGCCGAAGCCGTACGAGGTGGACGCGATCAGCACGAATATGCCGAGCCCGTACCACGGAGATTTCTTCGCCGCCATGCCATAGCCCAAAAGCGCAAAACCGAGACATTTCGCGCTCTCCCGCAGCCCGTCGAACGAGTTGCGCGTAAAATCGTCCGAAAGAAGCAGAAACGCCACCGCCCACCACGCGACTTTCTCGCCGAACATTTCCTTCACGAGAAAGTAGAGCGGAACGGACGCGAAGGCCAGCAGCCCGAGAGCGGCGATTTGCACGGCCTTGTCGCCGCTGACGCCAAGCGTCCACGCGATCGTACCCGAAAACACCTGAAAAAGCACGCCGAACTTCGGGTGGAACGCCAGGCCCCATTCGCCGCGGGCAAAATGATCCGCCATTGGGGCGTATCTCGCCGTCGCGTCGGACATCATTAGCGGATACGCAAGGCAACAAACGAGGCTTACGGCCAGCCAATAGCCGAGCGCAACGAGCCAGATTTTCTTGGTTTCAGACATGTCAGCGAATCGTATGGTTGATTATCTGCCCCGTAGTTTACCAAAAAGCGGCAATTCCCGCAACTGTCCGCACTTGCCGTCAACGGCGGTAATATGGTATAATCACCGCAAATCTTATGGCACGCATAGACAAAGAAGATTTAAAGGCGAGAATCGCCGATCTGGTCGAAAAGGCCAATGAACTCAAGTCCGAGATAAGGACCTTGAGCGAACTGAAGACGCCGCAGGAGCTCAAGGATTCGGCCGAATATTCCGCGCGGGGCTTCCGCGCCGTTCTTTTCGGCGAAAAGGCGTTCAGGACGGATGTCGTCATATTTGTGTTCTGCACTATCGCCGCTCTTCTGCTACCTGTCTCGTGGTGCGAGCGCGCGGTGATGATATATACCGTATTCATGGCGCTGGTGGCGGAAATAATCAACACCGCCATAGAGACGGTGGTCGACCGTATCTCCCTTGAGCGCAACGAGCTTTCAGGGCGGGCCAAAGACATCGCTTCGTGCCTTGTAGTGGCGGCGTTTGTCGGCGCGGGCGTCGCCTGGACGATTATCCTTGCCGGCCTGGCCATCAGGCTCATGTGACGCGCCCCCGGGCTTTACGGGGTTCGTAGCCGATACCATTTCTTCCCTCATTTTGCGCATTTTGCGGAAATCAACCACTCCACAAGTCGGTGGAATGGTGGTTAATTTATGTAACCTTTCGCCGAGTGGCGTGTAAACAAAGCAGAACCTTTCAAACCAACCGTTCAATCAAAGTGTAAAAAATGGTATAATGTCATCTGCAATCCTAAGGAAGGAGAGTTGAATATGCTAGATGGTATTTCTCAGAGCCTCGTCAACATGGCGAGCAAAGTCGGCAAGGGCGACCTCGACAAGGGGGTTGTATTCGACACGCAGACCGGCAAGTTCGCG
>ONWT01000116.1 GCA_900321575.1 uncultured Lentisphaerota bacterium
CCACACGCTCGGCACCCAGAAGGGGGTCAAGACGGCCAGCTCCTGCTTCATAATGGACCTCAAGCGCCCGACTCCGTCCGGCGACAGCGTGCTCGCCTTCGGCGACTGCGCCGTGATACCCAACCCGACAGCGGAGCAGTTGGTCGATATCGGCCTCGCGACTGCCCAGACGTATCGCGACCTTACGGGCAACGAGCCTCGGGTGGCCTACCTTTCGTTCTCCACTAAGGGTTCCGCCGCCGGCGATCTCGTCGAGAAGGTGCAGAAGGCCGTCGAGCTCGCCAAGCCCCGCTTCGCCGAGGCCGGTATCAAGATGGACGGCGAAATGCAGTTCGACGCCGCTATCGTGCCCGCCGTGGGGCAGCTCAAGAACCCCGGCGGCGATATCCAGGGCAATGCCAACGTCTTCATATTCCCCGACCTCCAGGCCGGCAACATCGGCTACAAGATCGCTCAGCGTCTCGGCGAGGCGGACGCGATCGGGCCCAACCTGCAGGGTTTGGCCAAGGCCATGAACGATCTTTCGCGCGGATGTTCCGCCGAAGACATTGTGGGCACAATCTGCGTCACGCTCCTGCAGAGCCAGACGAAATAAGAGGGACGTTATGACCGGCGAAGAGATGGTTGAAAGGGCGAGAGAGGTCTTCGACATAGAGATCGAAGGCCTCCGCAAGACGCGCGAATCGATCGGCGGTACTTTCACCGAGGCGGTGAAGATGATTCTCGACTGCACGGCCGCGGGCGGCATACTTGTCGTCTCCGGCGTGGGCAAGAATCTGCACATCGCCGAGAAGATGAGCGCCATATTCTCTTCGACCGGCACGAGATCGATCGTGCTGAATCCCGTTCAGGCTATGCACGGCGATCTCGGTATGGTCTCGGCGAAGGATATCCTGCTCGCCCTCTCGTTCAGCGGCGAGAGCGACGAGATACTCCGCCTCATACCGGCCATACGCCGCCACGGCCTCAAGGTGATTTCGATGACCGGCAAGCCGAAGTCCACGCTGGCTGAGATGAGCGATGTGCATATCGAGATTCCGTGCGGCAAGGAGGCCTGCCCGTTCGGCATGGCGCCCACGAATTCGACTACGGCCACGATGGCCATGGGCGACGCGCTCGCGATGGTTCTCATCGACGCGCAGAAGTTCGCCATCGAAGAGTACGCGATGAACCACCCCGCAGGCGCTATCGGCCGTGCTCTCGTGATGAAGGCGACGGACATAATGCGTACCGGCGACCGCCTCGCCAAGGTTCTGCCTGATGCGACGGTGATGGCCACGCTGCTCGCGATGACCGCGGCGAAGGCCGGTTCGGCTGTCGTCGCCGACGCCGACGGCCGCCTTTGCGGCATTTTCACCGACGGCGATTTCCGCCGCGTGATGAGCGAGGGCCACGAAGATGTCCTCGAAGCCAGCGTCTCGAAGTTTATGACGGCCTCTCCCATGTTCGTGAGGGACGATGTCTACGCGGCAGAACTTCTGAAGATATTCGAGCGACGCCGTATCGACGACTTGCCGGTGTGCGACTCGGAAGGCCGCGTCGTCGGGCTTGTCGATATCCAGGATCTGCCGAAAATGAAGGTTTTATAATAAGGAAAGGAACTGATAGATGAACATCAAGAGATTTGTGGTTTTTGCGACGGTCGCCCTTGCGGTGGCGTCGGTCGTCGCCGGGCCGAAAACGGCCGGCAAGAAGGGCTCGAAATCGGCCAAGTCCGCCCAGGAGGCCGAGTCGGAGGGCCCCGAAGCCCGCGTGAAGCTCGACCAGTTCCCGAAGCTGGGCCGTTCCGCCACTCTGCCCGCCCCCAGCCTCGAAGGCTCGTCCTCGCTCGGCAGGGTCTACACCAAGCCGCGCCAGTGGATCGTCCTGGAGGCCAAGTACACTACCTACGACATGCTCGTCGACCAGCTTACCTTCGAGTGGCACGTGCTTCTCGAGACGAAGACCGCAACGACGAAAGACAAGGAGGCTATCGCCAAGCGCGCCCCCTACTCCTATTTCAGCCAGACCGTCACCTATGTCAACATCCCCAAGGGCAGCCACGCCGCTTCCGTCTGTCTGCACCCCAGCTATCTTGAGCAGTATGGCGAGCCGAAGGCCGTCGGCGTAGTGATAAAGGATGCGAACGGCAACGTGCTCGCGGGCGAGTGCGAGAGCGAGGTCAAGGGTATCGCGTCCCACCCCAAGAATCTGGAGGAGGCTTTCTGGAACAACTCTAAGGTCATGGACGCCAAGACCGATTCCGGCGACAACATGATCGAACGCCGCCAAGGCCTGCAGGATCGCTCCAAGACGATCTGGGCGCTTGTCAACCCCAACGACTACGAACTGGTGATACAGTAATGGGCAAGAAATTCCTTACACTCGACATCGGCGCGGCCAATGTGACGCTCGCCGAATACGAAGCCGGCGCGAAAGGCGCCTTGACGCTTCTCAACTACGGCATGGCCCCGCTGTCGGCTCCGCTGGACTCCGGCGACGCGGCCACCATACTCGTGCCCGCCCTGATGGACATCGTGCGCGAGAAGGGCATACGCCCCGGCCCCGTTGCCGTCTCGCTCTCGAGCCAGATGGTGTTCCCGCGCTTCGCGGCCATACCCGCGGCGGGCGGTGCGGACAAGTTCGAGCAGATGATCCGCTACGAGCTTGAGCAGAACGTGCCTTTCCCAATAGACGAGATGGTCTGCGACCGCCAGGTTCTCGGCGATACCGACAACGGCGACAAGGC
>ONWT01000115.1 GCA_900321575.1 uncultured Lentisphaerota bacterium
CCGCCGCTCGTCAACAGAGCCTATGACTGGAAGAATGGTCCCCAGCCGAAAACCCGCAAGGAACTGGACAGATTCTTCGACTCGCCTGTGATCAGAAAGGTGAAGCAGGCGATGTGCGAGATGGGTCGGCGCATATACGCGAGGGGCTATACCGACGGCAACGGCGGCAACCTGTCCGTCAGGGTCGGCGAAGATCTCGTCTTGTGTTCGCCGACGCTGTGCTGCAAGGGCTTCATGGAAGAGAAGGATATATGCCTTGTCGACATGAACGCGGGGCAGCTTTGCGGCTATCGTCCGAGGACCAGCGAAGTCAAGGTTCACATCGCAATGATGAAGAGCGCGGGCTGGAACGCCTGCGTACACTGCCATCCGCCGCACTGCAACGCATTCCTCTTTGCGGGGCAGGTGCCGCCGAACGGGATAAATCCGGAAGCGGACATATTTCTGGGCCAGATACCGCTTGCACCATACGCCACGCCTGGCAGCGAAGAAGTTGCCGAGAGCGTTGCCGCAGCGTCGAAGAAGTCCAATGTGGTGTTTATGGCGAACCACGGCATAGTTTGCGGTGCGCGCGACATAGAGGAGGCTGAGTGGTTCGCCGAGAACGCCGATGCCTACTGCCAGGTTCTTCTGCTCGCGGCCGGCCACGGGGCGAAGTTGAACCAAGTAGGCCCCAAGAGCGTCGAGGCGTTTCTTGAGATACGCAAGAGCCTGGGGCTGCCCATCGACAAGGATTGGCCGCTCTACAATACGTCCCGTTTCAACGGCTACGCGATGAAGAAGTCCAGCAAATAGCTGGATTACTTGAATGTCGTCGGGTCCGAGTCGGGCCCGAACGGCGAAAGATCGCGCAGGTTCCTGATTACCGGAGGCAGCTTCTCCAGCACATAGTCCACATCGTCTTCGGTGTTGTAGCGCGAAAGCGAGAACCTCACCGAACCGTGCACGGCTATGAACGGCACACCCATTGCGCGAATCACATGGCTTGGATCCAACGAGCCCGAAGCGCAAGCCGATCCTGTCGAGATGCAGATTCCAAGATCGGAGAGGTGATAGGCGATGGCCTCGCCCTCGATGTACTCGAAACTGACATTGAGCGTATTGGGAAGCCTGTGGTTTTTGTCGCCGTTGATTCTCACGTTCGGGCATTTCGCAAGTATGCCGGCCTCCAGCCTGTCGCGCAGCACGGTCAGCTTCTCGGCTTCATCCCGCATCGCGCTTGCGGCGAGCTCGCAGGCCTTCGCCAGACCGACTATGTACGGAACATTCTCGGTGCCGGCGCGGCGCCCCGACTCCTGATGGCCGCCGAGCATGAACGGTTTGAGTCTCGCGCCCTTTCTGACGTACAGCAGGCCTACGCCCTTGGGCGCGTGGAATTTATGGCCGGACATTGAAAGCATGTCCACGGGGACCTTTTTCACGTCGACGGGGATCTTGCCGGCCACCTGCACCGCGTCCGTATGCAGAACGGCGCCGTATTCCCGGCAGATTTCGGCGACTTGCTCTATTGGGAAAACCGTACCGGTTTCGTTGTTCGCCCACATTACCGACACAAGGGCGTTCTTCGTGCCCTTGAGTTCGTCGCGCAGATTGTCAAGGTCGATCTGCCCCACATGATCGACAGGCAGCTCGACAACATTATGCCCGAGCGCCTTGAGGCGGCGGCAGGGCTGCAGCACAGCCGGGTGCTCGACCGCGGTCGTCACTATCTTCGTGTCGTGCCCGAAATATTCGGCCGTGCCGCGGATAGCGGTGTTGTCGCTCTCTGTCGCGCAGGAAGTGAATACGATCTCTTCGGGCGAGCAATTCAGGAACGCCGCAACATCTTCGCGGGCCTTCGCCAGATGTTTGGCGACTTGTCCGCCGAAGGCGTGCATCGAACTCGGATTGCCGTAGAGTTCGCCGAGAAAAGGCATCATTGCGTCGCGCACTTCTGGGGCGACGCGTGTCGTAGCATTGTTGTCAAAATAAACTATCCGTTCCATATGTGCATATTATACCACATTTGAGCGCCGCGATATGATATAATATTAGCATGGATACTCAAAATATGGTTTCAGTCTTTGTCTGGATTCTCGTGGCCTACCTCGTCGGCGGCGTTCCTTTCGGCTATCTGATAGGGCGCATGCGCGGTGTCGACGTGCGCACGGTGGGCTCGAAGAACATAGGCGCCACAAACGTCTTCCGCACGGTCGGCAAGAAGTGGGGCTTTCTGGCGTTTGCGCTAGATGTGCTGAAAGGTCTTCTGCCGACGCTGGCCGCCAAGGCGTATGCTCCCGTCGGCTGGCTGCCGCTTGCGGTCGGGGTCACGTGCGTGCTCGGGCACATGTTGACGCCCTATATGAAGTTCAAGGGCGGCAAGGGTGTGGCCACGGCTTTCGGAATGCTGATAGGACTCGTGCCGGCTCTTGTCGGCGCAGCCTTTCTCGTGTTTGTCGCGGCGTTCGCCTTGTCGAACTACATATCTCTGGGCAGTTGTCTGGCGGCGGCGTTTCTCGCGGTCTCGGTGTGGTTCCCGTATCTGGGGTCGCGCGGCACTGCCGACATGCCGCAATGCCTGCTCGTGACGGCCATCGCTCTTTTTGTCATCTGGAAGCATCGCGCCAATATCGGGCGGCTTGTCTCTGGCAACGAGAACAAGATTTACATATTCAAGAAAAAAGCAGAGGGGGAATCGGTACGTCAGTCTTGAGATTCATAAAATTCTCGGCATCGAGTGTCATAGGGTTTGTCGCCGACAACCTCGTGTTCACTGGCGTTCTTTTTGCCATCCAGGACCGCGTGGCGCACCGCCACACGGCGATATTGATTGCTATTGTCGTGGCGCGTGTTGCGTCGGCCACGCTGAATTACGTGTGCAACAGGAAGTTCGTGTTCCATTCAAAGGCCGGTGTGGCGGCTTCGTTCATAAGATACTGGTTGCTTGTCGCCATGGTCGCAGTGCTTTCGTATGCGGGCACATCGCTTGTTTCGTGGGCCGGAGATTTGCGCGGCTGGGGGATTTCGGCCGCGAAGATAATCGTCGAGACGGCGCTGTTCGTGCTTTCGTACAAGGCTCAGCGCCGCTGGGTGTTTTCCCGTGCGGTCGGAAGAAGGAGCAATTTTGCATGATGAGAGACATGCCCGACAGCGTTGCCAGGAAGACCAGTTTCACATACGAGCTGACGAACGATCAGCAGGAGATACTGCTGGGCATAATGGTGAACGGGAACTACCGCAAGCGCGAAGTTCCGTATTCGCTTTATTCCATTGAGGGCGACCATTTCAACGCGACGCTCTATGAGAAAGAAAAGCACGGGCGCCGTAAGCTTTGCGTGCAAGGGGCCAAGGCGGAAGACTTCGTCCTTTTTGTGCTGGAGCCCAATGTGCTAATGTCGGCTACGGTTGGCTACGAAACCGTGCTCAATCCAGAGCTTGTTTCGGCGCATGCTGGCAGCGACGAGTCGGGCAAGGGGGACTATTTCGGTCCGCTGGTGGTTTGCTGCGCATATACCGACGAGGCGCTTTCTGCCGAAATGCAGAAGCTGGGCGTCAAAGACTGCAAACAGATGACGGACAAGGCGGTTTTGCAGGCAGGCGCGAAGCTGCGCTCTCTCCTTGGTGATGGCGGATACAGCGTGGTCAAGCTCGGCCCTGCGGCGTACAATCGCCTTTACGCCAAGATGAGGAACATAAACCGAATGCTCGCCTGGGCCCACGGCACGGCCATAGAGGGACTTCTGGAAAAGAGACCTTCATGCGACAGGGTTGTGGTGGACCAGTTCGCGCCGACAGAAGCGACGATAAAGCGCGCGCTAAAGCCGTTGGGCAAGAAGGCGAAGGTCGAGCAGAGGCACAAGGCGGAAAGCGATATCGCCGTGGCGGCGGCGTCCGTCATCGCGCGAGAACTGTTTTTGCGCGATATAGAGAAGATGCGCGCGGAAATCTTTGGCGACGCGTCGCCTGCCGACGGGGCTGAGAAGCAGAAGGTGCCCATCGGGTCGAGCGACCCGCGAGTGAGGCGGCTTGCGGAGGAGATGGTGCGGAAGGATGGTCCGGTGTGGATAATGAACCACTGCAAAGCCCATTTCCAGACGACAGACAAGGTGCTTGAGGCTTGCGGAAAGTCTCGTGCGGATTTGCCGCCCGAGGGGCAGGTCGTGTCGGCAGTCAAGAACGGTGTTTTCAAAAGGGATGGTCAAGAGGAGTCATGAGCGTAGAATTCAATACGGTAGAGGAGTGCCTGGAGGCGCTGAGGAACGGGGAGATAATCCTTGTCACGGACGATGCCGATCGCGAGAACGAGGGCGATTGCATCTGTGCGGCGCGTCATGCGACATGCGAGAATGTCAATTTCATGGCAACGCATGCGAAGGGGCTCATATGCATGCCGATGAGCAGGGAGTGGTGCCGACGGCTGGATTTGCCGCAGATGGTGGCCGAGAATACCGACAACCATTCCACGGCGTTCACCGTTTCGATAGACTCCGTGCGTACCACGACAGGAATTTCTGCGGAAGAGCGCGCAATAACCGCGAGAGAATGCGTGCGGCCTGGCGCCAAACCGTCCGATTTTCGCCGGCCCGGGCATATGTTTCCGCTCGAAGCGCGTGTCGGAGGCGTTCTGAAGCGGGCCGGCCATACTGAGGCGACTGTCGATTTGTGCCGCTTGGCCGGGTTGGAGGAGATCGGCCTTTGCTGCGAAGTCATGAAGGATGACGGCACGATGGCGAGGTTGGACGACATATCGGCGTTCTCCAAAAAGCATGGTTTGAAGATGATGACGATAGCCGATCTGATCGAATATCGCCGCCGCAAGGACAAGCTCGTGGAAGCCGTCGAAGAGGTCGATCTGCCGACAGACCACGGGCATTTCAGGCTAAAGATGTACCGCAGCTGCGTCACAGGGCTTGAGCATCTCGCCATTGTCAAGGGCGACCTTTCGGGTGACGAACCAGTCCTGGTGCGCGTACATTCGGAATGTTTCACTGGCGACGTGCTTGGCAGCGAGCGATGCGACTGCGGACCTCAGCTGCACACGGCCATGGAGATGATAGAAAAGGCGGGCCGGGGGGCGGTTCTCTACATGCGTCAGGAGGGCCGCGGAATAGGTCTTGCGAACAAGTTGCACGCCTATAAGAAGCAGGAGCAGGGGATGGACACCGTAGAGGCGAACGTCGCTTTGGGTTTCGCTCCCGATCTGCGCAACTACGGGGAAGGCGCGCAGATACTGGTCGATTTAGGCATAAAGAAGGTTAAGCTCCTTACGAACAATCCGTGCAAAATCAAGGGGCTTTGCGGATACGGAATCGAAATAACCGAACGGGTACCGATTGTTGTGCCGGCGAATGCCCACGACAAGCGCTATCTTGACACAAAAAAAGAAAAAATGGGGCACCTGCTATGAAGATTGCTGTTATAGGAGATGGCGGTTGGGGAACTGCAAACGCGATATTGCTTGTCGCGAACGGTCACGACGTAACGCTTTGGGGCGCTTTCCCCGATTATATCGAGGAGATGCGCCGCACCCGCAGAAACGAGAAGTTTCTCAAGGGGGTGGAATTGCCGTCCGGTCTTAACTTGACGGCCGACCGCGCCGAAGCCGTCAGGGACGCCGAGATTGTGGTCTTTGCGCCGCCATCCAAGTATTTCGCATCCGTCGTGGAAGGGTTCAGGGGGTTCGTCGACGATCGTCATCTGGTCGTCTCTCTGACCAAGGGACTCTGCGAACGCACAAACAAACGCATGACACAACTCGCACAGGAAATTCTCGGCATCAAGGATGTTGTCGCCCTTGCGGGGCCTACGCACGCCGAGGAGGTCGGCCGCGGAATACCGACAGCCATCGTAGCTGCCTGCCCCGACGATGCAAAGGCCAAGCGCGTGCAGGAAGTGTGGTCTGGGCCGAACTTTCGCGTCTACACATCGTCCGATCCGGTCGGTGTGGAGATCGGCGGGGCGGTGAAGAACGTGATTGCGATCGCGGTCGGGTGTTCTGACGGGATGGGGTTCGGCGACAATACCAGGGCTGCGCTGATAACGCGAGGCCTGGCCGAGATGAAACGGTTCGTGCTGGCGTACGGAGGCAAGCCGGAGACGCTTTCTGGCCTTGCGGGCATAGGCGATCTCATAGTCACCTGCACCTCGGTGCATTCCCGAAACCACTATGTAGGCGAACGCCTCGGGCGGGGCGAAAAAATAGCAGGCATACTCGGGTCTATGCAAATGGTCGCCGAGGGCGTGTGGAATTCGAAGGTTGTGCACGATCTTGCTATCAAACTTGGCGTTGAAATGCCTATTTGCGATTTGGTATATGCGGTATGCTATGAGGATTTCGACGCCCGCAAGGCGGCAGCGGCGATAATGAGCCGTAGCCTCAAGAGCGAATGACAATATGAAGGCAAAGACATTTATAGATCAGGTCGAGGTAATAGTCCGCAGCGGTCGCGGCGGCGACGGCACAATGTCGTTCAGGCGCGAGGCTCTCGTCGAATTCGGTGGGCCGGATGGCGGCGACGGCGGCCGCGGGGGCGATGTGGTTTTCAAGGCTTCGGAGCATGTGACATCGCTGCTTTCGCTCTATTACGATCCGAAGTGCTTCGCCCAGGACGGCGCACCAGGGCAAGGGCAGAAGATGTTCGGCAAACGCGGCAAGGATCTTATAGTCCCAGTGCCGCTCGGGACAGAGGTATACGACGCGGAAACAGGGCTTTTTGTCGCCGACATAACGGAGCCAGGTCAGACGGCAATCGTGGCCAAGGGGGGAGTCGGCGGCTACGGCAACGTGCATTTCAAGTCGTCGGTCAACCAAGCTCCTACGGAACATACGCCTGGCGGCCCCAGCGAGGAGCGCCGCCTCAGGCTGGAACTCAAGACGATAGCTGATGCGGGGCTTTTGGGCTTTCCCAATGCAGGCAAAAGTTCGCTGCTCTCTTCGCTTTCGTCCGCAACGCCAAAAATCGCCAACTATCCATTCACCACATTGAATCCAATGGTGGGCACGATAGTCTACGACGATTATGCCAAAATACGCATGGCCGACGTGCCGGGCATAATCGAGGGCGCTGCAAAAGGTGTCGGCCTCGGGCTGGATTTTCTCAAGCATCTCGAGCGTAGCCATGTGCTGGTCTATGTGATAGATATGGCCGGCACCGACAATCGCGAGCCTTGGACCGACTTCAAGATACTGCGCAAGGAAATCGACGAGTACTCTCAAGAACTTGCCGAGCGTCCCGCATTGGTCGTCGCAAACAAGCTCGATACCGAGGCCGCCAGGGAGAATCTGCCGCGTTTCGTGAGCGAAACGGGCGTGGCGCCTATCGCAATAAGCTGCCAGACGGGCGAAGGATTGGACGAATTCAAATCCAAGCTGCGCGATCTTGTGAAACCGGTCGCGAAATTTCACCATACTCACGAAATCGCGCCGGACATCAAGGATATGCCCGACACGACAGGAGCCGAAATTCCCGCAGAGGCCATGAAATTCGCGACATTTCTGAAGCTTGAAAAGCCGAAGGCGAAGAGTCATCCTTCCCGCGGCAACATACATTGAGAAAGGGTGTTTCTATGAAGAAATGGAATGTGGCGTCCGTAAGAGCCGCAAAGGGTGTGCAAAAGCTGGGCTGTTGCACTGCTTATGACGCCTGCTTTGCGCGGCTTGCGGATGAAGCGGGCGTGCCGATAATACTTGTCGGCGATTCCATGGGCATGACCATGCTGGGCTACGAGACCACATTGCCCGTGAAACTGGAAGAGACTCTGTCTGCCACGGCGGCCGTTGCCCGCGCGGCGAAGGAGGCCATGGTAGTGGCGGACCTCCCGTTCGGCAGTTACCAGTGCGGTGACAATCTTGCCGTGGCAAATGCCGTCAAATGCATACAAGCAGGCGCAGATGCTGTCAAACTCGAAGGCGGCGCTCGCGTTTGCGGGCTGATAAAGCGGCTTACAGAGGCCGGAATACCTGTGCTTGCCCATGTAGGCATGACACCTCAAAGTGTCAATGAATATGGCGGTTTTAAGCGGCAGGGCAAGACTCGCGCCGCTGCCGAGCAAGTGCTTGCCGATGCCAAGGCCGTTGAGCAGGCGGGGGCGTTCGCGGTAACGTTGGAGTGCATTCCGTCGGAGCTGGCGGCCGAGGTCACTGCGGCACTGAAAATCGTCACGATCGGAATTGGCGCGGGCCCGGTGTGCGATGCACAGTGGCTTGTCATGCATGACATGCTCGGGCTTAACGAGAAGGTGCCGTCGTTCGTAAAACAGTATGCCCATCTTGCGGGCGAAGTGCGCTCGGCGTTCGCGGCCTATGTGCGCGAAGTGCGTGATGGTATTTTTCCTAACAACTAAGGAGGAGTAAAGATGAAGAAACTTGTGATGATTGCGGTCTCTGCCATGTTTGCCTGCGTTTTCGCTTCGCCTACCCACGTTTTCGAAGTGTCGGCAGAGAAAGACGCGTTCCTTCTCGACGGCAAGCCTTTCCAGATTCGCTGCGGCGAATTGCACTTTGCACGCGTCCCTCGCGCATACTGGCGCCATAGAATTCGCATGTGCCGCGCTATGGGCCTCAATGCGGTCTGTGCCTATATGTTCTGGAACTATCACGAAATGGAACGTGGCGAATACGATTTCTCGGGAGAAAAAGATGTCGCCGAGTTCTGCCGAATCGCCCAGGAGGAAGGCATGTGGGTTCTGCTTCGTCCCGGTCCATACACTTGTGCTGAGTGGGAATTTGGAGGTCTCCCGTGGTGGCTACTCGACAAGGGGTCCGCAAATGTCCGCGTGCGCACCCGCGATCCGCGATATTTGGAGCCCGCCAAGGCATATTTGCGCCGCGTCGCAGCCGAGCTCAAAGATCTTCAGGTCACGCATGGCGGACCGATACTCATGGCGCAGGACGAGAATGAGTACGGCTTCTTCGGAGATGACAAGGAGTATATACGGGAAATATACGATACGATGCGCGAAGCGGGGTTCGACGTGCCTATCTTTACATGCAATCCCGCATACCATTTGACCAAAGGTGTCATTCCGGAAACCCTCAAGGTCGTGAATTTTCCCGCCAATCCCGAGAACGCGTTTGCGAGACTCAGAGAAGTCCAGCCCAAGGGGCCGCTCATGTGCGGCGAGTACTATCCGGCGTGGTATGATACGTGGGGGCAGCGCCATCATACGAAGCCTACCGAAAACATGCTTGCCGATATAGATAAAATACTTGCCATGGGCGGCTCCTTCTCTCTGTATATGGCACACGGCGGCACATCGTTCGGCTGGTGGGCGGGATGCAATTCGCCGTTTCTGCCCCAGACATCGAGTTACGATTACGAAGCGCCCATAAGCGAGCAGGGGCGGACGACGCCTAAATTTTTCGCTCTGAGGGAACTGCTCAAGAAATATATGTCACCAGACGAACTTGCCGCGTTGCCCGAGCCTCCTGAGCCGGTTCCCCTGCAGGCATTCACGAGTGCGGCGACCGGAGAATATGTGACGCCGTCTTTGAAGGTGTTGCGCATGGGAATGGAGCGTCCGCTGCCGATTGAAATGCTGAACGTCGGCTACGGCGCTGTTCTCTACACGGCTACGGGCGACACCCATGGCGGCGGAATCCTCAAGGCGGCGAACATTCGCGACCAGGCGGCCGTGTTCTACGATGAAAAGCTCATCGGCTATCTCGACAGGCGTTTCCCCAACCGCGGCGTCAACGTGCCGGCCGGCACTGGGTCGATACATATACTGCTAACGCACATGAGCCGATACAATTTTGGCACAGTGATGAACGAGTCCGAGAAGGGACTTTTGCCTCCGGTGACGCTTGACGGCAAGGAGCTTCTCGGGTGGAACGCCTCCCAGATACTCCCCCCGCTTATGGGCGAAGAGAAGTTCCATGTGTCCGGACACCCCTTGAATTTCAAACGGTTTAAGGTCAATTTTCCGGCAACATCCGATACTTATCTTCTCGTGCGCGGATGGAAGAAGGGCCACGTCTGGGTAAACGGCCATCCTCTGGGACGCTACTGGGGCATAGGTCCGACACAGACCATGTATGTGCCCGGTTGCTGGCTTAAAGACGGCGAAAACGAGTTTCTCGTGTTCGATTTTGGCGGCAATGTGCCGATGTCAGGGCTTACTTTCGTCGATACGCCGATATTGGACGAGATGCATCCTGCGGACGATATCATCGCTGCGTCCGTTCGCGATTCCGCGCCGTTTACCCCTCCGGCTTCGCCTGATTTGTGCGGCGAGTTTCCGGATACGGTCGCCGCGCAGTGCGTTTCGTTGCCCCGTCCGGTCAAGGCCCGCCAATTCGCGTTTGTAATGGATTCGGAATGGGGGGCGAAGGGCGTTGCCGCCGTTGGCGAATTTGAACTGTTGAATTCCAAAGGCGAAGGTCTTCCCCATGGCAGTTGGAGCTTTGTCTCGCTGTCGAGCGAAGAGCTTTTGCGCGAAGACGGCGCGGCCGAGAATGCCATTGACGGACAAATTTCCAACATGTGGCACTCGCGCTGGAGCGAGAACTCGGCTAAAGCCCCGCACTGGTTCGTGATAGACATGGGCAGCGAATTCGAGGTTGCAAGCATTCGCTATACGCCTAGGCAGGACTCCCGCAGCGGACGTATCCGGGCTTGGCGCTTCTATCTTGGTGACAAGCTTGTGAAGGTCGCCGAGTGAACCATGGAGCGTGTGGTGTGGAATGGCGAAAGACTTTTCGATAGTCCTGCTCCGGCCTGAGATACCACACAATACAGGCGCGATAGGGCGACTGTGCGTTGGCCTTGGCGTACCGCTTCATCTTGTGCGTCCGCTAGGCTTTACGCTGGATGATCGCTCGATAGCGCGCGCTGGGCTGGATTATTGGCCGCATCTTGCGATAGCCGTGCATGATACATGGGACGACTATCTTGCGGAGGTGCGGCCAGGCCGATTGCACTTTCTTTCCACTCACGGGGAGAAGTCGCTTTACGATTGCCAGTTCAAGCCTGGCGACGCACTTGTCTTCGGCAATGAATCATCAGGACTGCCAAAACGATTCTACGACCTCTACAAGGAGTCGCTTTTTCGCATACCAATGCCTGGCGAGCACGCACGCAGCATCAATCTGGCCAATGCGGTATCCATCGCCGCATATGAATGCTACAGGCAACTGCGACTCGAATGTTGATTCTGCTTTGAACGCCCCACTTGATTTCCGTCGGGAATTTCGGTATAATACACCCCAAAAATTTCCCTAAGGAAGAAAGAAGAGGTTTAAAATGGGTACAGGTCGTACACTTCGCAAGGAATCGCACGTTCGTCCGTGCAAGACGCCAGCTGGCAAGGCTCGCAAGAGCAAGGCTCAGCGCGCCCGTCTGGTCAAATTCGGCATGGCTGAAGAGGATGTCAAACTCATGGGTGACGAGGCTGTTCGCGTGCTCGTGCAGCGTCCTACTGTTGTCAAGGCGCTTGTCGCCAAGAAGACGGCGAAGTGAACAAGCTCTTCTGTTCTGTTGAAGAGCGATTTGTGAATCCCCTCTTCGAGGTGTTCGATGGAGGGGATTTCATTTTGTCGTCTTATAGAGACATTGAAGAGCGGCTCACGCAGATTCAGATTTATTTTCCTGATCCGGAGCCGCCGCTGACGCTAGACGAAGTTAGAAGAGATGCGGAGAGCCGCCTCTTGGGCGCAATGTCCGTGGTTGGTGCAGAGGCCTCGATTGAATATACGACGATTCCGGACGAGGACTGGAAACTCTCCTATCGCCGCCATTTTACCACGGAGCATATAGGCGAACGCCTGGTGGTGCGTCCGCCATGGGAGCCTATGCCGGATGGCGGAGTAGTAGTGACGCTTGATCCGGGCTTGGCTTTTGGAACCGGAAAACACGAGACTACGCGTGCCTGCCTGGAGTATATAGATTCGCTTTCTGGCGAGGGCGGCCGTTTTCTTGATATGGGGTGCGGCAGCGGCATACTTTCGATTGCCGCCGCCAAGCTGGGGTTTTCGCCAGTTAGTGGGTTCGATGTCGATCAGGAGGCAGTGCAGGCTTCTGCTGAAAATGCCGAAGCGAATGGCGTAGAGGTTGAGTTCTTCAAGTACGGGCTAGGCGCCAAAGTGAAGCGCGAGCTTCCCAAAGCCGATCTTGTCGCGGCGAACATATTGGGTCCGCTCTTGATTCGCTTTGCTGACGAGATAGTTCCGGCAGTGGGCAAGCGGCTCATAATTTCCGGCATATTGACGGAGCTCTATGAAGATGTCCTTTCTGCATACGTGTCGCGCGGGCTTGAAGAGGTGTCGCGTCGGACGATAGGGGAGTGGACGACTGGGCTTCTCGTGCGCGTCTGATTCCGATGAAAGTGGTGCCGATATCGCCGCATGGTTTTTGCGCCGGGGTAACTGGGGCCGTAAGAAAGGCCCTCGCCTTGAAGTCGGGCGCGTATTGTCTGCACGACCTTGTGCATAATGAAATCGTAGTCGATGGCCTCAAAAGGCGCGGCATAGCATTCGTGGAGACGCTTGACGAGGTGCCATGCGGAGCGACTGTTCTTTTTTCTGCACATGGAGTTTCGCCGGAAGTAAGACGGCAGGCGGCTTCGCGGGGACTTTCGGTCGTGGACGCGACATGTCCCTTTGTGACGCGAGTGCACAAGGCGGCGCATGAATTTTCGGAGAGAAATCTTCCTGTCGTCGTGATCGGGCACCCCGATCATGCAGAAGTAAAGGGTATCGTGGGCGAGGTTGGCGCTTCTGGCGCATTTGTCTATCCGAATTTGCCGTCGGCGAAGCATATAGGCGTCGTCAGCCAGACTACGATGAACGCCGACGAGGTGTCTAAAATCGTTGCCGGACTGCGAGAGCGTTTTGATGTGGAGACTACGGCTGAAGTTTGCCACGCCACAAAAGAGCGTCAGGATGCGGTAAGGGCGTTTCAAGGCGATGCAGTTCTCGTCTTGGGCAGCACCCAGTCGTCAAACACAAGACGGCTTTGCGAGGTTGCGCCGTGCCGTGCGTTCAGGGCGGGTAATATGGAAGAAGTCGCCGCTCTGGATTTTGAGGGTATTGAAGTGCTTGGCGTGACAAGCGGGGCATCGACGCCAGAAGATTTCTTTGAATCTGCGGTTCAATATCTAAGGGAGAAATGGAAATGAAAAACATCCTGTGCATTATCGGCTTCATGGCCACATTGGGCGCATTTGCCGACATACAAATCATAGATGGCGTCAAATACGAGTGCAAGGATGGCATGTGCATGCCCATTTTCGACGAAGGGACCGTGGATGAGGTCTCCGCAACACCGGCAGAGGCGCCAGCTGCGGAGGTTGGCGAAACCAGACTTGCCCAGGGATATATGGGCGTCGATGACTTTATTTCGTTCTTAAGGGGTGTCGAGCCGGCAGAAGGCATTTTGGCAGGGAAGGGCATCTGGCTCGTTCTGCTTCTTGTGATGCTTGGCGGAATTGCGACGAATCTTACGCCTTGTGTTTTGCCGCTGATGCCGATAAATCTCATGATAATCGGGCGGTCGGCAGTGCGGGGCATGTGGTATGGCGCCGGCATGATGACCGCTTACGGCATAATGGGCGTTTTGGCTGCAGTCGGGGGGATGGCCTTCGGGGAAATACACGGCAGCCCATGGTTCAATGGCGCTATTGCTGTAGTGTTCGTGCTGATGGCGCTTGCGCTCTTCGACGTGTTCTTCGTGGATTTTTCGCGCTTCCGCAAAGCAGGCGATACTTCGGGAAAGCGCGCCAAGGCTCCTTGTCTGTATGCGTTCGGCATGGGCGCTATGGCGGCGGTCTTGGCAGGTGCGTGTGTAGCTCCGATTCTGATAGCCGTATTGGTTTTGACGGCCGATCTTTTCGCAAGCGGCAATTGGTTCGCACTTGGCTTGCCTTTCGTTCTGGGCCTCGGAATGGCTTTGCCGTGGCCTTTTGTCGGTGCGGGACTTCGCGTTCTGCCCAAGCCGGGGATGTGGATGAAGAAAGTCAACAAGTTTTTTGGCGTCATAGTGCTCTGCTTCGCCGCGTGGTACGGATATCTAGCGGTCAGGGCGTGCGGGGCGTTAGAGCCTGACGGACTGGCCGAGGGGGCTACCTCTGCAACGCCAGCAACTATTGCCGAAGTTCTTGCGTCCGCGAAACGGCCGGTATTGGTTGACTGCTGGGCGAGTTGGTGCAAGAACTGTGCGGCAATGGAGAGCACAACTTTGCGCGATGAGCGCGTAGTTGAGACATTGAAAGAAATGGACTTTACCGTTATAAAGCTACAAGCCGAGGATATCCGCGCCCTCAAGGCGGTCAAGGGCTTCGAGGGTGTTCTTGGACTGCCTGCATTTGTGGTTTTCCAATGATTGTGGTATAATACATCTTGAATTTGGCAAAAGAACAAACCAACAACAACCAAAAGGAGGATTAACATGGCACATACAATTGCTGCCGATAAGTGCGTCAGCTGCGGGTGCTGCAAGGATGCTTGCCCCGCCGAAGCGATCAGCGAGGGTACCCCCTACTCAATCGACCCTGACAAGTGCGTCGATTGCGGTGCTTGCGCTGCGCAGTGTCCGAGTGAAGCTATCTCCGCCGCGTGATAGAATTCATCAAAGAAACGCTGCTTTTGCTTCCGTTCCTTTTTGGAACGTATTTGGTTCTTGAAACCATAGAGGCCAAAGCGGGGGGCGCGCTCGGGCGATGGCTCGAGCGTGCTCGCTCTGTGGGGCCGCTCGCCGGCTCTCTCGCGGGTGCGCTGCCGCAGTGTGGTGTATCTGCCGCCGCCGCTTCGTTCTATGCGGGCGGAGTTGTCACGGTCGGCACTTTGCTGTCGGTATTCCTTTCCACGTCCGATGAATTGTTGCCGGTTCTTGTTTCGAAGCACGTACCAGTTTCGGTAATCGCCAAAATCGTCGGCATAAAGATTCTTTGCGCAATTGCCGTGGGCTTTACGGTGAATGGTGTTCTTGTCCTGTTCAGAAAGCATCGGCGCGAAGTGTCCGTCGGCGAGCTTTGCGAACATAGCCACTGCCATTGCAGTTCGCGAGGCGGCATTCTTGTGCCTGCGCTTATACATACTGTTGAAATATTCTTCTTTATTGCTGTCGTGTCTGGCGTGATAGAGCTTGCGATGCACTATTTCGGAGAAGACTGCCTCGAAACGCTTCACATGTCGACGCCCATCGTCGGAGAATTGGCGGCCGGAGCGATAGGGCTTGTTCCGAATTGCGCCGTGTCGGTCGCCAGCGCGGAGTTGTATGTGAACGGGGCGTTGAGCGGCGGCGCCCTTATGGCCAGCTCGTTCACCAGCTCGGGCCTCGGCCTTCTCGTCCTTTTGCGCACCAATCGCAACTTGCGCGAAAATATTTGCATTGTGCTGTCGGTGTATGTCATTGGCGTGTTGCTGGGCATGCTGACAGGTCCATTGCTCTGAAGCGTTACAGGGAGGTTTCATAATGGCCGAATCGTCAAAAGCAAAGAAGGTGTTCAAGGCGATCTATTCGTGGTGCAGAACGGTCGTGTCGGGTTTTCTTGTAAACCACTGTTCCATGCATGCCGCAGGGCTCACCTATTTTTCAATGCTTTCGATGGTTCCCAGTTTGTGTTTGCTTCTGTTTTTTGCGAAAACCTGCGGGATTGACGATTGTGCGCGCAATTCGATAAACAACCACATTGACGCGATGATCCAGAATATCGAGAAGGGCCAAGACGATGATGTCGTCGCGGCCTTGGCGGATGTCAAGGTGATGAGCGAGGAGGAAAGGGAGAGAAAGCGCATAGCCGCTCTTGAGTTTGGAAAGCAGGCACGGGAAATTTCCAACGGAATATTCGACAGGATAGACAATTTCAATATCGGTACCCTTGGCTGGATTGGTTTCATGTTTCTTCTCTGGACGGTCATAAGTTCACTAGGCATGGTCGAAGTCAGTTTTAACCATATTTGGAATGTCGACAAGCCGAGGCCCATATGGAAGCGAGCCTACATGTATCTTTTCATATCCATAATAGTGCCTGTATTGGTGGCGCTTGCCATGTCGTTGCCGATTCTCGGCATAGTCAAGAACATCATAGTTGCCGTATTGGGCTCGTCGTGGCTTACGAAATGGGTGGGCGACGGCCTCATATGGCTCCTCGACTCCGCGTTTGTAAGGCTTGGTTTTGCGTTTTGCATGGCGTCGCTCAACTTTGCATTCCTCTTTTATATGATGCCGAATTGCAAGGTTCCTTTCAAGCCTGCGTTCCTTGGCGGATTGGTTACGGCGATACTCTACGGCGGCTGGATGAAGGTTTGCGCAATAGCCCAGGTGGGTATCGCCAAGTCATCGGCGCTTTACGGATCGTTTGCGATATTCCCCATCGTACTTGCCTGGATGTACATGAGTTGGGAGATAATTTTGCTGGGCGCCAACATGGCGTATGCATTTCAGAAGGGGAATGAATGAAGATCGTGATAACAGGCGGCAAGGGTATGCTGGGGCGTACCCTTCAGAAGGAGCTTTCGGCGCATGATATCGTCATCGCGGATTTGCCGGATTGGGATATAACGGATTCGGATTCGTTCACTTCAAAACTTTGTACGGCGGCGCCTGACGCGGTGATACATTGTGCTGCGATGACGAAGGTGGACGATTGCGAAACTAATCGCGATATGGCCTTCAAACTGAATGAGGAAGGCTCCCGCAATGTCGCTCTAGCCTGCAAGGTCTGCGGTGCGAGGCTCATTGCTATTTCGACGGATTACGTGTTCAGCGGCGAGCCGCCAAAGGAGCCGTGGGCGTGGAGCGAGACGGATATACCCCGGCCCAGGACCGTATACGGCGCATCTAAATTCGCTGGCGAACAGATGATCCAGATGATTTTGCCGGACGCTGTCATCCTGCGCATCGCGTGGCTGTATGGCGCTGGAGGACCGAGCTTTGTGCACACCATGGCGAAACTTGGCGCACAAGAGGGGAGCGCGTTGAAGGTGGTGGCCGATCAGCGCGGCAACCCTACTAGCTGCAAGGTGGTGGCCGACGAAATAGCGTTTTTGCTTTCCAAGAGCCATGTCAGCGGAATTGTCCACGGCACATGCGAAGACCAATGCTCTTGGTACGACTTGACGGTTGAGCTTTTCAGGTTGCTCAACCTGAAGCGAGAGGTTCTTCCGTGCACGACCGAGGAGTTTCCCCGCCCTGCGCCGCGTCCGCGCAATTCGGCTCTTAAAAAAAGCGTTTTGAATTTGCTGGGCTACAGGACGCCGCGATGGCAGGACGCTCTCGCCGATTTTGTCGCGGACGAGTTTAAATGACAAGATACCATTTTTTTAGTATAATACACACCGAAAAATAAAGAACAGGAGATTTGATTATGAGACCAGGTTTGTGGCAGTTGGCTATCGTGCTCGTGATTTTCGTGGTGCTCTTCGGCGCAAAGAAGATTCCCGAATTGGCTCGCTCCATCGGCAAGGCCAAGGGTGAGTTCAAGAAGGGGCTCAAAGAGGGCGAGAGCTCCGACGAAAAGTCGGAATGACAGACCTCCTGCGCGAGCGACTGAAAAGTGTGCCAGCCCGCCCTGGTTGCTATCTCATGCGAGATCGCCAGGGCGAGATTATATATGTCGGCAAGGCGAAGAATCTTCGCCGGCGCGTACTGAGTTATTTTAGACGCGGGGCGAATCACGCCCCCAAGGTGCGCTCGATGGTGGATACCGTCTACGACCTTGAGTTTATGACGGTCAAGAACGATGCAGAAGCGCTACTCACCGAAGCTTCTCTCATAAAGAAGTACAAGCCCCGCTTCAACATACTTATGCGCGATGACAAGCGCTACCTCGCATTGAGGGCAGATCCCGCTGCTAAATGGCCCCGTTTTACGTGCGTAAGGATTGTGCGCGATGATGGAGCCAGATATTTCGGCCCTTTTCCGTCGGCTCCTGTCGTGCGAACGGCAAAGGATTTTGCGGAGAAGCACTATGGAATCCGCGAGTGCGATGCTATCATACCGGATGAAGAGTGCCACAAACATTGCCTGGCGGACATCATACGAACCTGTTCTGCGCCATGCATCGGCAAGATATCCGAATCGGCGTACCACAATCGCTTTGAAGAGGCCTGTGCGTTCTTGGGCGGTAAACGTCCGGAAGTGTTCGCCGAGGTGGAGGATAAGATGAAGGCCGCCGCCGAAGCGCAAGACTTTGAATCTGCAGCACGCCTCCGCGATACGCTTTTCGCGCTAAAGGAAATGACAAAAGCGCATTTTGTGCGTAAGACGCCGGAGATGCATCGCGACGATGCGGAGGCGGGCCTTTGCGAACTCGCCAAGGCGATTGGGCTGGCAAAGCCGCCTAAAATAATAGAGTGCGTCGATATATCGAATCTGTTCGGGACACATTCCGTTGCTTCGCTGGTTGTCGCTAGGGATGGCTTGCCGGATCGAAGATACTATAGGCATTTCCGGATAAAAACTGTCGTCGGCGCGGACGATCCGCGTTCAATGGCGGAAGTCGTCAGGCGCAGGTATGGTCCTGAATCAAGTCTACTGTCGACATCGCCGCGAGCCGATCTTTTCATTTGCGACGGGGGCATAACGCAACTTCGCGCCGCAAGGGCGGCGTTTGCCGAGATAGGCGTCTGCGATATTCCGACAGTTGGTCTTGCCGAGCGGCAAGAAGAAATAGTCCTTGACGATGGGCGTCCGAATTTGCTGCTGCCACGTGATTCGCAAGCGCTTTTCGTTTGCACAAGACTTAGGGACGAGGCACACCGTTTCGCAATAACATATCATAGGAATTTGCGCGAAAAATCGATAAGAGAGTCTGTTTTGGATGAGGTGCATGGTATTGGTGAGGCCAAGAAAATCAAGCTTTTGCGCGAATTCAAGTCCATATACGGCATAGCCCGCGCCAGTGTGGACGAAATCGCCAAGTCTGCTGGAGTAGGCCCC
Organism: uncultured Lentisphaerota bacterium; assembly: GCA_900321575.1. Lineage (GTDB taxonomy): Bacteria > Verrucomicrobiota > Kiritimatiellia > RFP12 > UBA1067 > UBA1067. Next base: position 18,858 of record ONWT01000115.1, read on the forward strand.
GCCACGGCAGAGGCTGTTTTGCAGGCCGCAAAGTCGGTTACTTGATCGTTTTGGCGCTTC
>ONWT01000114.1 GCA_900321575.1 uncultured Lentisphaerota bacterium
GCGCGTGCGGTAGCGAATCATCGGCGTGCCTGTGCGCGATATCGTCGTGAAGACGAGCTCGCCCACCTCGCCGTCCGGCAGCGGCTCGAGCGTCTCGGGGTCGATGATTTCGGGATAGAAGTGGTCTTCCCAGATGTGCAGGCCCGTCCTGTGCCTGCAATCGCCCGCGACGCCCGGCCCTGCGATTTCCGTAAGCCCGTAGATGTCGTGCGCGACAATGCCCGTTTCGCGCTCTATCGTGTCGCGCATCTCGGTGGTCCAGGGCTCGGCGCCGAAAATGCCGTGCCTGAGCTTCGTGTCTCGGCGGAAGTCCACGCCCTGCCTCTTGGCTTCGTCCATGATTCTGAGGAAGTAGCTCGGCGTGCAGGCTATCGCGTTGACGCCCAGATCGCGCATCAGCATCACCTGGCGCTCGGTGTTGCCGCCCGATGTGGGCAGAACCGCGCAGCCCATGCCCTCGCCGCCGTAGTGCAGCCCGAGACCGCCGGTGAAGAGTCCGTAGCCGTAGCTGACCTGCAGAACGTCGCCCGCGCGTATGCCGTACATCGCCAGACACCGCATCGCGCCGTTCTGCCACACCGCGACGTCGCCCAGCGTGTTGGGTATGCATATCGGCTTGCCGGTCGTGCCGCTCGAACAGTGGAAGCGCACTATTTCGTCCATCGGCGCGCCGCGAAGCCCCATGGGATACTCGTCGCGCAGATCTACCTTTTTCGAGAAGGGCAGCAGCTTTATGTCGGCAAGCGTCTTGATGTGCTCAGGCCGCACGCCGCGCTCGTCGCAACGCTTGCGGAAAAGCGGCACGCGTTCGTAGGCGTATTCGACCGTCCACTTGAGGCGGTGAAGCTGAAGGGCCCGGAGTTGCTCGACGGGCATGTAGTCCATCGCCGAGACGGGATGTGTCGGACAGTTTACATCCTGCGGGAGGACGGGATAGAGAGAATTAAGAAGTTGCATTTTTTGGAGAGTTGTGTTTGAGTTTTGCGTTTCATTTATCGAACTCGTCGAGCGCGGCCAGAAGTTTCGCCATCTGCTCGTCGGTCCCTATCGTAACCCGAAGACGGTCGGCCGTCTTCGGGCCGCTAAAGTACCTTACGTATATGTGTCTGCCCCTGAGCCTTTCGAAAACATCTGCGGCCTTTGCGTGCGCAGGCCTGGCGAAGACGAAGTTGGCTTCGCTGGGCATGACGTCCCAGCCCCGTTTTTTCAGCTCGGCCACGAAGCGCTTTCTGGTCGCGACGACCTTCTTCACGTTGCCGCGCATCCACTTGGCGTCCTTGACCGCCGCGAGGGCCGTAGCCTGCGCGATCGCGTCCACATTGTACGAGTCTTTCACCTTGTAGAGCGCGTCGATGAGCGCTTTCGGCCCCACGCAGTAGCCCACGCGAAGCCCCGCGAGCGAAAAGCTCTTCGAGAAGGTGCGCATCACGATCACGTTGCGGTTCTTCTCGCCTGTCGCCAGCGCCATGCAGTTCTCGCGCGCAAAATCGGCGTAGGCTTCGTCCACCACGACCACGCCCTTGAAGCGCTTCGCGAACGCCGCCACTTCGGCGCGCGGCTTCAGCACGCCCGTCGGAGCATTCGGATTGGTCAGAAGAAAAAGCGCCAGCTTGGCCGCGGCCGCGCCTTCGACCTCGCCGAGGTCGCCGAACCCGCGCCACTCCACGTCGCGAATCGCCGCCAGAGTCTTGTATAGCGAGTAGGACGGATCCAGCGAGCCGATGGCTTCGTCGTTCTCCACGAACGCCTTTGCGCATAGCGCGAGCACTTCGTCGGACCCGTTGCCGATGAATATGTTCTCGGCTTTCGCGCGCACCATTTTGGCGATGCTTTTTCTGAGCTCGGTGAATTCGGGGTCGGGATAGCGCCGCAGCCGGTCGAGGTCAAAGCTGGTCAGCGCCTCAGCGCATTTCGGGGAAGGGGGATATGGATTCTCGTTCGTGTTGAGTTTGACGACATCCTTCGCCTTCGGCTGTTCGCCGGGCGTGTATGCGGTCAAATTCTGTACGCACCTTGTTACGAGCATATGAAATCCTTTATTTATGGGTATTATACGCTTTTTTGCGTCCCCCCGCAAGTGTCCGCCGTAAAGGCTCGGATATGGTGAAATAGACTCATTGTTGGAGATAGCGTTGTCGTGTAGAGCTAGCCGCGCGGATTTAGATAGGCCCCTCGATGATTCCATTTCGCAGCGGCGGATAACACATCACTGTCACCCTGCACAACCATATCACAAATACTGCATTTTATTTCGGCCCAGTCTTTTATTTCGACCACTCTCGCTTCACCGCCGCAGAAGGGGCATGGTTGTAACTGTACATCGGCTGGCAGTTCTAGCCATTTAAAACGGCATTCGTTATAACCTTTCATTAACGCCGGGCACGTTGCGCACTCGTGGGCGCGGCAAAATTTAATAAAAGCTTCCCGCCGACTATTAGCAGTTTTGTAGAGTTCTTGATTAGTAGTCATAACAATTTCCTTTTTGATGATAAATTTCGCGCCCTAGGCGAATGCTTCGGGCGCGGATTGGTTATTCCTCGCTTGCTGGCGTTTCGGCTTCGGCTTCTGCAAGGAGCTGATTTATTTCGGCTTCGGAGCGGACGCGCCGCGTCTGAAGCGAAATCGTCGGCGCGAGTCGCAGACCAAGGCGCTTGAGGAGCGCATTGTTGTCCTGCGTTGCGCGGACCGAGTTCTTGTTGAACGAGAGACGAGAGCGGACATATGGCGATGTCTCTGCGTCGCTCTGCAAGCTCTTCAACCACTCTTGATCGTCCAGTCGCTTGCCGTTCTTGCGCTCAAGCGAATAGCCTGTGTTCATGGAGAAGACGACCTGTCCCGTCAAGCATATCATGTTGAGCTTGGTACTCTTCAAAACCTCGTAATCGCGCTCGGTGGATTCTGGCGAGATTAGGTCGGCCTTGATTTGAGATTCAAGTGACTCGACTTCCGCCTTGAGTGTTTCAAGGGCGTCCGAGAGTTCGTTGATGAGTTCACGCTTTCTGTGAAGCTTGGGAATTATTGTTTTGTATTTCATGTGTCTCCTTTCGGTGAAGTGGTTCGCGGCTTTGGTACGCAGAGCCGCAGACTGCGCGGGGATTCGGAGGTGCTTTGTTAATTCCTCCGCCCAATTGTTGTGTTGTTGTGTTGTGTGCCGTGGAGTGCGTGTTGTGTGTGCTGTGTTTTGTACAGCGTGCGGTCACGTTCGGGGCAACCGTACTCGCCCGACGAGAAATGGGCGATTCGCGCGTCCTTGCGA
>ONWT01000112.1 GCA_900321575.1 uncultured Lentisphaerota bacterium
CAAGGACGCGCGAATCGCCCATTTCTCGTCGGGCGAGTACGGTTGCCCCGAACGTGACCGCACGCTGTACAGAACACGACACGGCACAGCACACCACTCAACGGCGCGAAAAACGCCGCAACATTGGAAAAAGGCTTTGAAGCTGAAACGCCATTATTGACAAGTTTTCCAGGGGCTGGTATACTGAAAAGCATGAACGTAAAAATAGAACCGTCGTGGAAGGCCGTTCTCGAGGCGGAATTCGAAAGCGAGTACTTCGCCAAATTGGCCGGTTTCGTCCGCACCGCTTACAGAAGCGGGGTGGTGTATCCGCCGGCAAAATTCATATTCGAGGCTTTCAACCGCACGCCGTTCGACAAGGTAAAGGTCGTGATCATCGGCCAGGACCCGTATCACAATCCAAGACAGGCCCATGGGCTGTGCTTTTCGGTGCAGGAGGGAGTAGAGCCGCCGCCTTCGCTCCTGAACATATACAAGGAACTCGAAAGCGAATACGGCAAGCCGTTCCGAGACAGAAGCGGCGACCTGTCGCATTGGGCCGACCAGGGGGTGTTGCTGCTCAACGCCACGCTGACCGTTTCGGGCGGAGCGAATATGGCGGGCTCGCACCAAGGCAAAGGCTGGGAACGCTTCACCGACGCGGCGATACGCGAACTCGCCGCGCGGCGCGACGGCATCGTCTATCTGCTTTGGGGCTCATACGCGCAGCGAAAGGCTGGATTCGTCGACCGCCGCCGCAATCTCGTTCTCGAATGCGCCCACCCTTCGCCGCTTTCGGCTCATCGCGGATTTTTCGGCTGCGGCCACTTCAAAAAGTGCAATGACTATCTCGCCGCCCACGGCCAGGAACCGATCCTGTGGTGAGCGGCGAGACGTGCGCCTAATATAGTAGGATATCAGCGGCTCTTGGCGAAGGCTTCGATCGCGAAATCGATGTCTTCTGCCGTATGCGCGGCGGACATCTGGGTACGTATGCGCGCCTTGCCCATCGGAACCACGGGATAGAAGAACGCCGTGGCATAGACGCCGTTCTTGTAGAGGTTCTCGCTCATCTTGACCGCGACAACCGCATCGCCGAGCATCACGGGGACAATCGGGTGGTGTCCGGGAACGAGGTCGAAGCCGAGCTTCGCCATGCCTTCGCGGAAACGCTTCGCATTCGCGTTCAGCTGCGCGCGCAGTTCGGGACGCGTCCTGACGAGCTCGATGGCCTTAATCGAGGCGGCCGCGACAGGCGGCGGCACGGCGTTCGAGAAGAGGTAGGGGCGGGCCTTCTGGCGGAGAATATCCACGATCTCCTGGCGCGCCGCGACATAGCCGCCCGAAGCACCGCCAAGCGCCTTGCCGAAGGTTCCAGTTATTATGTCGACGCGGCCGGTCACGCCGCAATCCTCCACCGAACCCGCGCCGGTCGCGCCGAGCACGCCGACAGCGTGGGAGTCATCGACCATGACGAGAGCTTCGTACTTGTCGGCGAGATCGCAAATCTCCTTGAGAGGCGCGATGATACCGTCCATCGAGAACACGCCGTCCGTGACGATAAGCTTGAAACGGGCGCCCGCCTCGTCCGCAGCCTGGAGCTGCTTTTCGAGGTCGGCCATGTCGCCGTTGGCGTAGCGGAAGCGCTTGGCCTTGCAAAGCCTCACGCCGTCGATGATCGAAGCGTGGTTGAGCGCATCGGAGATTATCGCGTCCTCCGGGCCGAGCAGCGCCTCGAAGACGCCGCCGTTGGCGTCGAAGCACGAGCCGAAAAGGATGCTGTCGTCGGTCTTCGTGAAGTCGGCGACCGTACGCTCAAGCTGCTTGTGGAGAGTATCGGTGCCGCAAATGAACCGCACGGACCCCATGCCGTAGCCATACTTGGCCGTGGCCTCGCGGGACGCCTCGATGACCTCGGGGTGGTTGGCCAGCCCGAGATAGTTGTTGGCGCACATGTTGAGCAGCTTCGTGCCGTTGTCCAAAACGACATTGGCGCCCTGTGGAGTGGCGATTATCTTTTCGTTCTTGTAAAGGCTCTTCGCCTTGAGATCGGCGATCGTCTCCTGGAGATGAGTCTGGAACTTACCGTACATATCTATACCTTTCCCTAATGCTTAGCACAAAACTTTCCGTTATTCCCAATCGAGAATCACCTTGCCGGACTTGCCAGAGATCATCGCCTCGAAGCCCTTTTCGTAGTCGGTGTATTTGAAGCGGTGGGTGATTACGGGGTTGATGTCGAGCCCGCCCTGAATCATCGCGCTCATCTTGTACCAGGTCTCGAACATCTCGCGGCCGTAGATGCCCTTTATCTTGAGGCCCTTCCAGACGATATGGTTCCAGTTGACCTTCGTATCGGGGCCGTGAATGCCGAGAAGCGCGATGCGTCCACCGGTATTCATCGTCTCGATCATCTGGTGCAGGCAGGGAGCCGCTCCGCTCATTTCGAGACCGACGTCAAAGCCTTCGACCATGCCGAGCTCGCGCATGACGTCTTCTAGCTTCTCGTTCTTCGCGTTGACGGTGCGCGTGGCGCCGAGACGCTTCGCGAGATCGAGCCTGTAGTCGTTGACATCGACGACGACGACGTTCCTCGCGCCGACATACTTCGAAATGCCCGCCGCCATGATGCCGATCGGGCCGGCTCCGGTGATCAGGACGTCTTCGCCGACCATGTTGAAGCTGAGGGCGGTATGGGTGGCGTTGCCGAACGGATCGAAAATCGCGTAGAGCTCGTCGCTGATCGAGGGGTCGCAGTGCCAGACGTTCGTCTCGGGAATGCAGAGGTATTCGGCGAACGCACCGTCGCGGTTCACGCCGACGCCCTTGGTGGCGCGGCAGAGATGGCGCTGGCCGGCGCGGCAGTTGCGGCAATGGCCGCAAACGATATGGCCTTCGCCGCTGACGCGGTCGCCCACCTTGACGCTGGTCACGTTGGAGCCGACATCCACAACCTCGCCCACATATTCGTGGCCGATCGTAAGCGGCGGCTTGATTTCTTCCTGCGCCCAGGCGTTCCACTCGTATATATGGACGTCCGTGCCGCAGATTGCAGTCTTTTTGATCTTTATGAGAACGTCGTTGATGCCCATCTCGGGCATTGGCTTCTCAACCAACTCAACGCCCTTCTGGGGCGCAACTTTTGCGATAGCTTTCATATGTTCGCTCACTCCTTTTGAAGTGTTTTGGTGTAGTATACCACATCCGTTACTTATTGGCAAACGGCGACGGTCCGCGCTTCTGCCGCGCCTTCGAGATATCGAAAAGCGAGACAAAAAGCCTCTTCGCATCGCCGGAATACCGCTCGCCGACAATAGACGAAACGCGCGAAAGAATCGCCTCTTCGCGATTCAGGTCGTCCACCTGCGCGCCGGCCGCCTTCTTCGCCTCGCCGATCTCGTCCACGACGGCAAGGCGCCGCTTCAGAATCAGCGCCATTTTTCCGTCAAGATCGTCTATTTCGGCGCGGAGGTCGGCCAGACTCTTCACGACAGAGCCCCCCGCACCTTATTTATGCGGCTCATCGTATCGGCGAACATTTCCGGCGTCTGGCTCTGCACGCCATCGCATCTTGCGTGCGGCGGATCGTTGTGCACCTCTATTATGAGGCCGTCGGCGCCGACCGCGGTGGCCGCCACGGCAACAGGCTCGACCAAATACGAATAGCCCGTGGCGTGCGAAGGGTCCACCACAACAGGCAGATGGGAGAGCCTGTGCAGCATTGGCACCACGCCAAGATCGAGGGTATTGCGAAGAGCCGTTTCGAAAGTGCGTATTCCGCGTTCGCAGAGAATTACGTTCGGATTGCCGGACGCCATTATGTATTCGGCGCTCATGAGAAGTTCCTGCAGCGTGGCGGACATTCCTCGCTTGAGCAAGACAGGCTTCTTCGTATAGGAGCCGACTTCTTTGAGCAGATTGAAGTTCTGCATATTTCTGGCGCCGATCTGGATCACATCGACATCGTTGAAAAGCTCGATGTCCTTGAAATCCATCAACTCCGTGACTATCGGCAGCCCGGTTTCGCGCTTGGCGACCGAAAGCATGCGCAAGCCATCTGCACCCAGACCCTGGAACGCATACGGCGAAGTGCGCGGCTTGAACGCGCCGCCGCGCAACATGGACGCCCCTGACGCCTTCACCGATTTGGCGATGCCGACGATCTGCTCTTCGCTCTCGACGCTGCACGGACCCGCTATCACACCGAAATTGCCGGCGCCGATTTTGACGCCGGAGCAGTCGATCGCGGTATCTGCGGGATGGAACTTGCGATTCGCGGCCTTGTAGGGCTCTTGGATTCTCTGAACGGACTCTACGACATCCAAAGCCTCTATGAGAGCAGGATCCAGGTGAGCCACATCGCCGATACATCCGATAAGCGTCTGAATGGCGCCTTTGGAGACATGCGGTTCGACATTGCGCGACTTGAGGAACGACTTCAGGTTTTCTACCTGTCCCTCATCCGCTCCCTTTTTTATTATTATTATCATGGTTTTATCGCTTTTGCCGCAGCGCTGAGCGCGACATTATTCTATGATTTGCCAGAGGGGGGTTGTTTTGTTCTCCGTTTCGCCGCCGGTCGCAAGGAAGAACGCGCCGGTCTCGGCGACCTTGCCTGCGTCCACATTGGCCGACGGGGTATTGTCGCCTGAGAAGAACGCCCTCGTCATGGGAATCCAATTGTTTTCGGACAAAACGGCCACATTCGAGAACTCCGCCACACGGGCCTGTTTGGCGCTCTTGTAGTTTCTGCAGAAATCCTCGATGAAAGAGTAGACGTTTGTCAGACCTTTGTCGGCACCAGGCCTATGCATCGTCGAGATCGAGGCCAGCTTGTACCAAGCCGTGCCGCTGCTGGCGTCCTGAAGATAGCAGGTGAAAACCGTGCGGTCGGCGCCATCAGGCGCGGCTTCGACCTTGAAGCGGATGGGACTGTTGTCCTGCCACGGAAAGCCCGCCATGGTCCTCGCTCCCGAACCTTCGCCGCCGAAGCGGGCCACATCCATTGCCGGGTCGGAATAAAGCACTTTCGCCCGATGGGCCTCTTTTACGGCATCCGGCTGCGCCGACAAGTCGGTAGGGTCGACGGGATCCCACACCGAGAATATGACTGCGCGGGAGTTTTCGCCGAAGTCCTGGACTCCGCAATAGCCGCCATCCCACACGAGAACCGCGAAATACGTGCCCGGAGCGGATTTTCTCACCGTCACCGTGGCGGTCGCTGCCGAAACGTAGTTGGTGGTGACATTGCCGTAGCAAAGATGCACGCTGCGAGCCTGCCGCTTCACCAGCTCCTCGGGCGACGGCTCCTTGTAGCCCGGCGATGTGGACGCGCAAGCGCTAAGAGACAGGCAGGCGAACAACGCAAATGCGAATTTCGAAATATCCATTTTACAATCCCCTTCCATAATTGCAGATTACAAATCCTCGGGTCCGGCCGCTATCCTGTCGGCCTCGGCCAACTCGTCGCGTGTACCGTAGCCCCAGGCGACGCCAATCGACTCGACACCGTTCTTTCTGGCAGCCTCGAAATCGTTCGCCGTATCGCCGACCATGACGCAATCAGACCGGTCGGCGCCGACCTCGCGCATCACGCGGGCAAGGAGTTCGGGCTTGCGGAGCTTGCCGATGGCCGGATCGTCCTTGTACATATCGCCTGCATAGATCGCCTCGAATACGGACGCCCAGCCGAACTTCGCCGCAATCGCCTTCGCGCCTACATAGCGCTTGTTCGTCACGACAAAAGGCCTCGCCCCGGCAGACTTCAGCGCACGTATGCGATCGAGCACGCCCGGATATTCGCACGTATTGGGGAGACCGTCGTTGTCATAATGGCGGCCGAAGCCGACCCGTATATCCAAAGCGAGACGATCGCTGTAGATTTCGGGGAAAAGCTTCTTAGTCATCTCCTCTATCGGGGGCCCCGCCACGAATTTAGCGTCGAAATCGGCGCATTCCAAGCCGAGATCCTTCATCGCGCCCTTCCACGCCAGGCGGATATCGCCGTCCGTATCGGCCAAGGTGCCGTCAAGATCGAAGAACCAAAACCGCTTCATTTCAGCAGGCCCTCCTCTGCGGCGCGTATAACGGAGAGCGCCTCTTCGGTGCTGGCGACCTCGTCGAGAATCGAAAGAAACTCCGTCGCATGCGCCATGACGGCAAGACGCGCAAGTATGTTGAGGTGCTGCACATGGTCGGTGGAGCACACAAGGAAGAAATGCCTGGTGCCCTCGCCGTTCGGCGCCCCGAAGAACACAGGACGCTCGCTGCGCCCGTAAGCAATGAACGACTCTTCGAACAGATACGGGTCGTGAAACCGCGGATGCATGAAGGCGGCGCCTTGGCCGACGGCCGTGGAGGCCGACTCTTCGCGCGCGATCAGCTCCTTGAAGAGGCCGTCGCCGTCATAGACCAAGCCCGTCTTGACCGCCAAATCGCTCATGTCGCGAATCATGCCGGCTTTGGCCTTGCCCGGCATCGAAAGGCACATCCCCCCAAGCTTGAAGAGCCCGGAAATGCGAAATTCGCTGTGGCTTCTGCGGCTCTCGTCCATGATGGCGGCATGCTGGCGCAGCAAAGATTTTCTGTTGGACGCGATAAGGTTTCGCTGCGCCCATTCGTCGAGCGCGCGATGATCGAACCACCAGTCGCCGCTATGCTCCACAGCCTCGACCTCGCCCCTTTGCGCGGCATGCTTGAGCTCGCTCATCTCAAGATGAACGTGTTCGGCCGCCTGCCGGAGATTTAACGTCGTGCGTGACATATTTGCGAGTATTATACCAAAAATATCAGCGCCTGTTTAGCACCACTCAGCGACGCCATGTCGTGCGGTAGACAGGCGGCTTCTGCTGGACCGGCTTGCGGTAGCCTCCGCCCCTGCCGCCGTAGCCGGCGTATCCGGCGGAATATGCGTCAGGATAGCTCTGGATGCGGCGTATGCTGACAAGGCGTTCGGGAATCTCCTTTACGAAGCAGGACGCGTCAACGGGGAACATTCCCCCATCAGGCATCTTCCTGACTTGGGGCACGAAAAGGTAGAGTCTGTCTTTCGCGCGCGTCACGGCGACGTAGAAGAGGCGCCTTTCCTCGTCCGTGCGGCCTTCTTCGGCGGCTTTTGCGCTCGGGAACATGCCCTCGGCGAGCCAGGGTATTATGACTATCGGCCATTCCATGCCCTTAGCCTGGTGAACCGTCGAAAGCGTCACACGGTCAAGCGCGGGATCATTGCGCCGCACATCGAGGTTCGTCATAAGCGCAACTTCAGAGAGGAAGCGTTCCAGCCCTTCGCGGCCCCCGGATATCTGCGAGGCCAATTCCTTCACGTCGTCGAGCCTGTCCGCCGCGTCCGCGGCCTCCCATTCGCGATTGAGGTGGTCTTCGTAAAAGAGATTGCAGAAATCTTCGATCAGTTCGCCCGTTTCCTCTTCGGCAAGACGGTCGCAGGCCGCCTCAAAGCACTTCGCCAACGGCGGCCATACGGCCTTTGCCTTCGCGCCGAGCATCGCCCCGAGCGCGTCGCGGTCTTCGCGCCTCGACGCGTCGAATCGGTGGGTGAGCTTGTTCCACCAGTTTTTCGCGCTCTTTTCGCCTACGCCCGGCAACAGCTGCACAAGGCGCAGAAACGAAAGCTCGTCGGCCGGATTGAGCAGCAACCTCAAGTAGGCAAGCACGTCCTTCGTGTGGATCTGCTCGAACACGCCTATGCCGCTCGTTATCCTGTAAGGCGTTCCCATGCGCGCCATAGTCATCTGGATGTCTATCGACTGGTAGTGCCCGCGGTACAGGACGGCCATGTCGGAATAGCGGTATCCATAGCCGTGCAACTCGTTGACGAGCTTTATGATTTCGTTCGCCTGGGTACGGCCGTCGTAGACTTTGTAGAGGTACGGCTTTTCGCCATCGCTCTCGCGAAAGGCCTTGAGCGTCTTGTCGAACTGTCCGTGGGCGTCTTTCATCACGACGTTCGCGACATCCAGAACGCCGGGAATGCTGCGGTAGTTCCGCTCGAGCTTGACTATGCGGCAGCCCGGCCAGCGCTTCGGAAACTCGAGTATGTTTTCGATCTGCGCGCCGCGCCACGTGTATATGCACTGGAAATCGTCGCCCACCGCGAGTATATTGCGGTGACGTGCCGCGAGTATGTCGGTGAATTCGGCCTGGAGACCGTTCGTATCCTGATATTCGTCCACCAGGACGTGCAGAAAATGCTCCTGCAGAAGTTCGCGTATGCGATCTTGCGTCTTGAGCAGCTTAAGCGCGTTCACGAGAAGGTCGTCGAAATCCATCGAGTTCAGCTCCATCTTGCGTGCCGCGTACAGCTTGGCGATGTTTGCGATCTGTTCAGGCTCGAAGCCTGCCGCCTTCGTCTGCCAGCGCGACGCCACGAACTCGACCGGCTTCTGCTCGTTGACGGCCTCCGAGATCATTTTGGCCACGACATCCTTCTTGGGAAAGTCTTTCGGCTCCTTTATGTTCGCCTTTATGATTTCGCCTATAAGCTTCTTCTGGTCGTCATCGTCTATTATCTGGAAGCCGGGCGGATAGCCTATAGCATTGCCGTACCTGCGCAGAAGCCTTGCGCATATGGAGTGGAACGTGCCCGACCATATTGTGGACACTTCGGGGCCTACAACCTTTTCTGCGCGGTCGAGCATCTCCCTCGCCGCACGGTTCGTGAATGTCAAAAGCAGTATGCGCGAGGGATCCACACCCTTTTCGACAAGATAGGCCACACGATGCACAAGCGTGCGCGTTTTGCCCGTACCTGCGGCGGCAAGCACGAGAAGCGGACCGTCTTCTGCGGTCGCGGCCTCGCATTGTTCTTTGTTCAGCAATCTGGAAAAATCGGTCATGACGCGTATATTATACCATACCCCATTGACTTCTGCCTGCGGAAATAGTATACTACATCCCGTTTTCACCTTTACGGGTGAAAATTCCCGTGTCGGAGCGTAGCGCAGTCTGGTAGCGCGTTTGCTTCGGGAGCAAAAGGTCGAGGGTTCAAATCCCTCCGCTCCGACCAATTCCCCTTCTTGCGCTATCTCGCGCCGATTCTGCGGCCTGCCTGGCTTTTGCGCAGAGTCCGGATGACTTCCGTCGCCACTATCGCATCCACCGAAGCCGATGACGAAACCGCCTTCTCTCTGAGTTTCAGAAACCTCAATCTGGCGACCCGCAATTCCCTCAACGTCCAGTTGCGCAGAAAACCGATGCTCTTTTTCACGGCGAACGGAGCCATTCCTTCCGTGGCCTTGTCCAGAAAGCCTCTTTCCTGCGCATCCTTCAACTCGACCATTTGGCGGAAAAATCTCTCTATCGCATTCGTCACCATGATCGCAAAGCCGTTTTCGCCCTCGAATCGCGCGAGAGCCTCCATCGCGGAATCGACCTTGCGCGCGCCTATGGCGTCCGTCACGGTCCACATCGCCGGCTCGACGCCAACGCCCTGCGACGAAATTTCGGCCACGTCGTCCTCGGAAACAGTATGCCTCCCGCCGCCGAGATAGTCGCGCATCTTGTTCAGTTCGCTGAACAGCGAGCGGGAATCCGTACCCACACGGGCGACGAAAGCCTCCGCCGCGCCAGGCGCGAATTTCATGTTCATCTCCGCAGCGAGGTCCATCACGCGCACTACTGCGTTCTTTGTAGCTTCCCACGGTTTGCCTGCGGCAAAGGACACTACCTCGGCAGCCGTTTTGAGCGTTTTCGCGAATATCGACGTCATCAACAGCCGCGGACCGGAAAGGATGAAGTGCTGATTCTCCGGCAGCGTGGCGGAAGCCAGCTTGTGCGCGAATTTCTCCAGCGCCGCCTTCACCTCTTCGGATGATGCGCTCTTGCCGCTCTGCGGAAGAAACCCCACATTCTTCCACCACGTAACCTTGACGGGATCGAGAAACGGAGGCGTAGAAAACGAGGCGTCCGCCTCGCGCAGGTCTGCCAACTGAAGCTCGGCATTCGTCGAGTTCAGGGAATCTATGACCTCAAGACCGCCGCCATCGCCGATCACGCGCTTTGCCGCCTCGGAGACCAGATAATCATCCTCACCTATTATTACGTGCAAATTTGCCATATGCGAGAAAGATTACACCTAGTGCGGCCGCAGCGATGGATATCGTCTGGCTTATGCTTAAAGGCCCTATAGCGGCACGCGGATCGCCGCGCAAATACTCTATCGCAAAGCGTATTGCCGCATACCCTATCAGATACAGCCCCGCTGTATATCTGCGGCAGCGGCGATAGACCGCCATGAGAATCGCAAAAAGGACCAACAGCGCAAAGGCCTCGAAAAGCTGCGTCGGCAAAACCGGCAAAGATTCGTTGGCGCCTCTGGGTATGAGCCCGTCGTTGATTTGCTGGTACCATGCCGGCGAATGGCGCGGAAACGACACCGCAAGCGGCGAATCAGAAAGCTTGCCGTAGCAGCACCCGTAGAAAAAGCAACCCAAACGCCCGCACGCGTGGCCCAGTGGTATCACGGTACAGAGCAGATCGGCCAGCTTCAAGGGATGCTCCCGCTTTATTCCGCACCATGCGAAATATACGATTGTGGACAGAATGAGGCCGCCGTAGAACATAAGGCCGCCACGGTCAATGCGCAACACATCCATCGGCCGAGTGGAGAACTCGCTGCCCCAATGCTCGATCACATACGCAATCCGGCTACCGAGTATGCCGGCGATCATCAGCGAAAGTATGAGGTTCGCAAGATCTTTCCGCCCCGAAAGGCGCTCTATGAGAGTCCAGCACAGCAGAAAACCAACGGCCATGCATGCGCCGTAAGTGTGCAGATGTATGAAACCAAGGTCTGCAAGATCGGGAAACATACCTTACTTCCCTGCACAAAGGCGCCAAATCCAAAGGCAGCCCCGCCACGCGAAGAGCCCAGTAGACATATAGGCCGAAACCGTGCGCTCGACAAGAATGCCGCCCAATCTCGCAAATGTAAGCGGCGTAGTCGACGCCAGCCACAAGAGGACGAGCGCAATATTCACGAGAAATATGAACACCCACGAAAAGATTCTGCCGTAAAGCTTGACGTCGGGCTGCCGCTGCGTCAAGGTCTCGAGCGTGAACAGCAGATGAAACGCCCATGTGAAGCCTATGAGAAACATCCATAGCGGAAGAAACGGCAGCGGACGCAAAAACGCGAATGTCACCAGCGCCGCGATTATGACCACGAACGTGTAGAACGGAAAGAAATACGGCGCCAAGGTTATCAACATGTTCGACTTGGTGAGCTTCACACTGCCGCCCGATTCGCTCACGCGAACGTCAGAAGGCCGCGCCCCGAAAAACAAGCCCCAAAGAGCATGTGTCAATTCATGTCCAAGCACATACATCCTGACAGGATGGCTTATCGTGACCCAGCACAATGCGAACGCCGCCATGCCGGCGAGCAGCGATACAGCCTCCACCGAAAACGCCGTGCCGCCCGCCGCGATCATCACGCTCTCAGCCAGCGCACGGACGAACGCCCAGCACGCAGGCAACAACGCAAGACCCACAAGGACTCTGAAAAACGACGCCATCACTTTTGCTCGTCAAACATGAAGACAAGTTCTCCCGGAAAAACACGATGGTTCTGGCGGGCAATGTGTTCAACAAAGTCTGGATCTGTCCTGAAACGGCGCTGATTGTTGATCAGCTTCGCGATTTCGGCGCGTTTAGCCTCTATTCTGGCCGTGAGGTTGGCGTCGGTGCGGCGCAAATCCTGCCCGCGCCTGTATGTGGGCCAAGCGATAAGAAGCCCGCCCACAAACACCGTCGCGACGAGCATGAGAGTGAACCACTTGACGAACTTGTCTTTCCATGAATCGGTCATGCGTGTAATTATACCAAATTTTTTTCACCGCGACCATTGACATTTTCAAAAAATATGAGATAATATTCTCCCAATTTAACCAAATAAGCGAAACAAGTCGCAAATAAGCAAGAAAGGAACCTTCAGAAATGAAGATCAAGTGCACCAAGAAGGCTGCCGCCGCCAAGGTGGTGACCAAGAAGGCGACGACCGAGGCGGCCCCCAAGGCTGTCAAGCCGGCCGTCAAGGAAACCGTTACGTTCACGATCCACGCCGAAAAGGGCAAGGATGTCTACGTCGCCGGTGAGTTCAACAACTGGGATCCGACCGCGAAGAAGATGGCGTACAAGGCTCGCAAGGGTCTCTACGAGGCCACGCTGAAGCTCGAGCCCGGCACATATCAGTACAAGTATATCATCGACGGCACCTGGTGTGCCGACCCCGAGAACGCCGAGGCCGTCGCCAACGACCAGGGTACGTTCAACTCCGTTATCACGGTGAAGTAACTCTCGGCTTTTGCCGAATGCTCAAGGGGCGCGTCCGCAATGGAAGCGCCTCTTGATTTTTTTAGCAGTCTCGTCCGCCCCGGTCAGCTTCTGACTGATCGCGCCAATGCGGCGCCCAATACATACGCCGCGCCTTGCTCCTTGAGCGCGAGGGCCGCTTCGGACAGCGTGGAGCCTGTGGTAAGTATGTCGTCCACGACAAGCACGGTTCTGCCGCGAATCCATTCGGGACGCCTCACCGCAAACGTGCCCTTCGCATTCTCCCGCCTCTCTGCTTCGGTGAGCTGCGATTGCCGCCGCGGATGGCCCTTGCGGGCCAGCGCGCCCGCGTCGAATCTTCGGTCTATTCGCCGGGCGAGCTCTTTTGCGAGCAGTTCCGTCTGGCTGTAGCCGCGATCCCATCTGTGGAACAGCGTAGTCGGCATGGGCAGAACGACATCCACTGCGGCCACATCGAGCCTCGCCCTGACCGCCGCCTCAAGCCAGTCCGAAAAGTCCGCCGCCAGCCAAAGATGGCGGTTGAACTTGAAACCCAGAATCATTTCGCGCGCGGTGCCTTCGAATCTCAAGGCGCAGGCCACTCTGTCGTAGTGGGGCTTGCTTTTCTCGCAGTCTTCGCAGAGATATTCGCCGTCCAACCCGGCCACCGCCTTCGAACACACGCGGCAGCACCCTTTTTGCGCGACCGTAGGCAGCCGCATAAGACACTCTGAACAAATATGGCGCCCGTCTCTGTCAGACGGGCGCCCGCACATTTCGCACCTTCGCGGCCAGAGAAGGTCAGAAAAGCTTTGCAGGATATTCTCCGGCATCGACAAGCTTCTTGATTTCGGCCATGACGAAAGGCTTGTCCTCGCGGTATGTCACGCCAAACCAGCTCGACTCCGTCGGCAAAACGCGGCATGTCGCCTTGCCCTCGCGGATAAGTTCGTCAACGACGAACGGAATGTACCACTCGCTCTTCTCCTTGGCGCCGTTCTGCGCGAGCCACTCCGGAAAGCGCGATTCCAGCTCCGCGAAAAGTTCGGGCGTAAAGCCCCACAGATTCATCGAGACGCGGGCGTCGAGAGGCACCTTGACCGGCGATTCGGGGACTTCGCGGTTTTCGGCGACATCGCCGGCGCGCACGAGTTTCGTCATTTCAGTGACGCCCTTGAGCTCGCCGTTCTCGCCGACGGTGCAGATGCCGCGCGCGACGGAACCGTTCTCCGAAAGCGTAAGCTCGAGCTTGTAGCCGACCATGGCGAAATCCATCGGCTTGGCATTGACGAGAAACGCCCCCAGCTTCGCGAAAGCGTCGCGCCCGTAGAAGTCGTCGGCGTTGATGACGGCGAACGGCTCCTTGACAATGTCGCGGGCGGCGCGGGTCGCGTGGGCGGTGCCCCACGGTTTCGTGCGCCCTTCCGGCACCTTGTAAGGCGCGGGCAGATCGTTGATGTCCTGATAGCAATACTCGACGGGCACGAGTCCCTCATATTTCTTGCCGACCTTTTCCTTGAACTCGGCTTCAAAGTCTTTGCGGATGATGAAGACGACCTTGCCGAATCCGCCGCGCACAGCGTCGAACACTGAATAGTCGAGAATCGCCTCTCCGGAAGGCCCGACGGGGTCGACTTGCTTAAGCCCGCCATACCGCGAGCCCATGCCTGCAGCGAGAACAACTAGAGTAGGTTTCATATTGCGATAACTCCTTTGATTTAAAATACCCTTGTATTATACCACATTTTCCATTTCCCCGCACAACGACGCAAATCTCAGCCGCCGCAGGCCAGCGAAAGCGGACGCTCCCTCAGCCGGCGAAGGCGGACAAAACTTCGAGCAGCTTCTCGAAAGTCAGCGGTTTCATGAGAATGCCCGTGAAGAGCCTGGAGCGCTCGTCGGATCTGCATTCCGAATCTGCCGTCACCGCGAAAATGGCCAACCGCTCGAACCGCGAATCGGCTCTTGCCTTTTCGACGAACTCGAAACCGTTCATGTTCGGCATCCAATAGTCGGAAAAGACAAGGTCGTAGGGCCGCGTCTCCCTCTCGGCGGTATTCAGCGCCAGCAACGCCTCCTCCCCGTCGCGCGCCTGATCGACTTCGACGACACCGGCCTTTTTAAGGAATGTCGTCAGAACGAGGCTGTTGACCGGCGAATCGTCCACCACGAGTACGCGAGACGGCAGCGACTTCAGTTCCGCTGCGCTTTTCACGACATCGACGGACTGCGGCGCTTCGTGGACCTGCGCCACATCAGGTATGCTGACCGTGAAGGACGACCCTTTGCCGATCTCGCTCTCGACAAGAATCTCGCCGCCCATGATTTCGACGAGCCGCCTGCAAATCGGCAGGCCCAGGCCGGGGCTGTTGATGCGATAGTCCGAATGGCTCGCGTCATGTAGCTGCACGAACGGTTCCAGTATGTGTGCGAACATGTTCTGCGGAATTCCGCACCCCGTATCCGCGACGGTGATGTCGAGCCGCGAGGCTGAATAGGCGGCCGATACCGTGACGGCGCCTTTCGTTGTGAACTTGACGGCGTTGCTCACCAGATTGAACAGTATCTGGCGCAAGCGGTTGGCGTCGAGCAGCAGCATCGGCGTGTCACGCGTCCTGTTCGCCAGATCGAGGCCTTTTTTGCCAGCCACGGGACGGAACGACGCGAACACTCCTTCGACCAATTCCGCCAGCTTGACTGGGTGCAGATGCAACGGCATTTTGCCGGTATCCATCTTCGCGAGGTCGAGAATGTCGTTCACGAGCTGGAGAAGAGTGGTGCCGCTGGCGCTGATAGAGTTCAGCGCTTCGTCGCGCTCCTGCTTCGTTTCGAGGCCGTTTCGCAGCAGTTCGGAATAACCGAGTATGGCGTTGAGCGGCGTACGTATGTCGTGGCTGACGATGCTGAAAAACAGGCTGCGGGCCTTTTCGGCCGCCTTCGCCCTCTCAAGCGCCTTTTCGAGCAGGTGCCGCTGTTCCGTCGCATGCTCGTCCTGGGCGACGAACACGCGGAAGAAGCAGTTTCCGATAAGGCAGCCGAGCGCGGTGAATGGCGTAAGCGGCCAGAAGACCTGCAACACGATGAACACCGCGATGACGATGCTGAACATGAATACCATCAAACTGCGGCGGCGTTCGTCGGCCTTGCTCCGCAGCGCCTTGTCCAGCACGAAGCTGGCGACTATTATCTCGTACGAAACCAGAAACACGAACGCCAGATCCCTCAAGTAGTCTAGCTGGTATACGCCGTTTTCGTCGAAGTGGAAGAAGCAGTCGAAGAAAGGATTCGCCGCGAGCGCCGCCAGATTGAACGCGAGCAGCGCGCCCCCCGCCAGATACAGTATGCGGGCCGGCCATTTGCCGAAGTCCAGATAGACGATCACGAAACGGCACCACATGACGACAAATGCGACAAGCGAGAGGAAGAACACTACAGTGTCCGCATACCACGCCCTCTGCCAGCCGAGCTCGGCGAAAACGCCCCAAGCGCCATCCGCCGCGTAATACGTGAGAACGGCGAACAGGAAATCGCGATAATACAGCTTGTACTTGGGCGTAACCCCGCGACCAAGCAGCATTTTCGAGTTGAAGGCGAGGTGAATCGCCACCGCCAAAACAGAAAAGACAGAATATGTAATCCCTTGCATAACACGACAACCCCTGTATTTTGCCAACCCGGATACGAGTATTGTAGCATTTTTTCGCCTGTCTCACAAGCAGGCGCAGACTGCACGGTTCGGCAAGGGAGCCGCCTTGCGGGCGGCCTGGAGACAATCCCTTAGGAAAGTCTCTCCGCGTCATTGAGACGCTTTGCCGCGTTTTTCGGTGCCACGCCGTAGTTGAGCAGGCTTTGCGCGGCGCGCTTTACCGACATCTGGCCCTTTTCTTCGGTGGCCCGCTTGTAAAGGCCGTCGTAGGCTTCTTTCGCTTTGTCCAACGCCGCGCCCATGTTTTCCAGATCGCCAAGCAGGGCGTCCACCGCTTTGATCACCGAGCCGCCGAGTCTTTGGATGTCGTCATAACGGCGTTCTGTTTCGTACCTCTTCCATCCCCACGACACGAGCCAGAGATATCCCCACAAAGTAATCGGGGTGACGATGACGATATTGTGCTCGTAGGCGTACTGCATTAGGCCGGGATCCGCCGCTAGCGCCGCCTCGAGGATTGAATTGAACGGACAGAACATGGCCACCAGCGGAAGGTTCTCGTACCCCTCTTTCGGAGTGACCTTGCCTGCGTAATCCTTGCCGGCTAGATTGTCTATCTGCAGCCGGACGCTCTTCGCGTGTTCGCGCATCGCCCGCTCCTTTTCGTCCCTGTGCGCAGGATCGTCGGGCATATTGTACGCCGCCACCAGATCGGCGATGTTCATCTTGGCGTCGATGATTATCGCGTGATGGTTGCGGTCGTAGATTATGGCGTCCGGCCTCGCTCCCGCGCCCATGTCGGCAAACTGCGTGTCGTAATGCTCGCCTTTCCTGAGTTCGCTCTTAGCCAGGATGGACTCCAATATGTCCTCCCCCAGTTTGCCCTGTATCCTGTTGCTGCCCTTCAGCACGTCGATGAACGATTTCGTCTCTTCGGAAAACTTCCGCAGGCTCTCTACATGGGTCTTCATCTGCACGCCCATGTCCACATTCTTTTCGGCGGACTGCTTGAGCTCCGTCTCGTATTTGTCCAGCTTGGCCTTCAGATCATTGAAGAGCGTCTGCAGCGAATCGGCGTTGGTTTTTGACAGACTGGTTTTCTTTTCGTCCAAAAGTTTCATCGCCAGAGACGCGAATTCCGACTTGAGCGCCTCGCGCATCGCCGCCTGCTCCGCCTCTTTTGACGCGAATATTTCCTTCTGCGCCGCAAGCCGTGACATGGCCTGCGAATATTTCGCCCATATGGCCATGGCCACGGCAGCCAATATCAAGGCGACGACAGTAAGAACAATACACATAACCTTGCTTCCCCTTTCCCCTTTCTAGCGGCAAAGCGATTCGAATTATACCATTTTCCGCCCGCCCGAGTCTACCGTTGAAAGCATGGAGTTTACCCTGTTTTTCAATGCGTCCGATATCCCGTACACTATTTATGGCACAAAGCCGGGCCGAATATGGTATAATGTATGGCAATGAAAATTTTGATTACCGGATTTGCAGGCTTCATAGGCTTCCACGCGGCGCAGGAATTCCTTCGTCGCGGGTGGGATGTCGTCGGCGTGGACAACTTCTGCGACTACTACAACGTCAAACTGAAGCGCGACCGCGCGGCGCTGCTCGAAGGCCAACGCGGCTTCTCGGCCCGCGAGCTTGACATCTGCGACCTCGAGGGTCTTCGCGCCACATTTTCCGCGGAGAAGCCGGACGTAGTGCTCAACCTCGCCGCTCAGCCCGGCGTAAGGTATTCCATAGAACACCCGTTTGTCTACGAAAAGACGAACCTAGAGGGGTTCCTCAACGTCCTCGAATGCTGCCGCCACGCGGCGAAGGTCCCGAAGCTTGTCTACGCCTCGTCGTCTTCCGTCTACGGCGGGAACAAGAAGATGCCCTTCGAGGAGTCCGACAAGGTCGACAACCCAGTGAGCCTCTATGCCGCGACGAAGAAG
>ONWT01000109.1 GCA_900321575.1 uncultured Lentisphaerota bacterium
CGGCAAGCTCACCGGCATGTCCGTTCGCGTTCCCACCTCTGACGTCTCGTTCGTCGACCTCACCGTCGAGCTCGAGAAGGAGGCCACATACGAGGATATCTGCGCGGCGATGAAGAAGGCCAGCGAAGGCGAGCTCAAGGGCGTTCTCGGCTATACCGACGAAGCCGTCGTTTCGACCGACTTCCGTGGCGATGCCCGCACGTCGATCTTCGACGTCAAGGCCGGCATCCAGCTCGACCCGACCTTTGTCAAGGTCTGCTCGTGGTACGACAACGAGTGGGGCTATTCGAACAAGGTCCTCGAGATGGTTCGCGTTATCGCCAAGTAACAACAGACGGCGACAAGTCGAAAAAGGGGCGGTCTGCAAAGATCCGCCCTTTTTTTTGGCATTTCGTGCTTGATTTCAAGCGCCTGAATTAGGTATAATACACACAATATGAAATTCGAAGACAACCTTGCCAAATTGGAGGATACCGTCCGTAGGATGGAGTCGGGCGAACTGTCGCTCGACCAGATGATCGCGTCCTTCGAAGAAGGCCGAAAGCTGATAGATTTGTGCACCAAGGAGCTGGAGGCGATACGTCTTCGAATAGAGAAGGTCACGAAAGACGGCGGTGTGGAGGAGTTGCAGCTGTGAGTCGGCAGATATATGTCCAGGCCCAGTCGGACCATATAGAGTCTCTTTCCAAGGCGACCCCGATTTCCGCCATAGAAGAGCTTGTCTGGAATGCGCTTGATGCGGACGCGAAAGAAGTAAAGGTAGACGTCGTCACCAATGCGCTTGGCGCGGTCGAAGGTGTGAGAATATCGGATGACGGAACCGGCATAGACGTTCTCAAGGCGGACTCCACATTCGGCTCTCTTGGCGGCAGCTGGAAGCGCGGCGCCACCGAGACGCCCGGCGCCCATCGCAGATTGCATGGCCGCCAAGGTCGCGGGCGGTTCAAAGCTTTCGCCATAGGCGGGTGCGTGGAGTGGCGCACTACGGCAAGGATAGGCGGCGAGCTGCTTTCGTACGTGCTGCGCGGCGAGATTGAGCGTCCCGGCGTGTTCGAGCTGGACGCCGTGCGCGAGCCGGGCCCTGCGACGGGGACGGAAGTCTACATATCGAATGTCAGGGCGAACAGCGACGTGCTGCTCAACGCAAGCGAGACGGTGCAGTCGCTCGCGGCGAAATTCGCTCTCTACCTCAAGAGCTACCCCGACGTGAGAATCTATTTCAACGGGTTGCCGGTGACGCCGATCATCGTCCAAAAGCGGGAGACCGTCTACAAGCTCAGACTCGGCAACGGCGGCGAAGCCAAGCTTGAGATAATCGAATGGCGCCGCAAGTTCGTCGGCTCAGGGCGTCTTGTGTTCGCCGGCCCCGACGGTTTCCAGCTGCATGAGCAGCCTGCGGGGGTGCGGTCCGGAGGCGTGAGCTTCACGGCTTATCTCGTGTCGCCGCGTTTCCCGGCCCTGGCGGCGGAAAATGCGCTTGTGATGGACGAGCTGAACCCAGAGGTAAGGCAGTACATTGACGAGGCGCACAAAGTCATAAAGGCCCATTTCGTGGCGCTAGGCGGCGCATTGACGGCCGGCAAGATCGCCGCATGGGCGGCTGAAGGCAGCTATCCTTTCGATCCGGACGACGAGTCCAAGGACCGCGAGAGGTTCGACAGGCTTGCCATCGAGCTTTCGGGGAGGATGGATTCGCTGGGCGACATGTCCGCCGCAGAGCGCGGCATAGTGTTCAAGTTGCTGAAACGTGCCATGCAGACGCAGAAGCGCGGAGGACTCAAGGAGTTTCTTAAATGATCGAAAAGGATTGGCTCAAGGCGCATGCGCAAATGGTTCGCACCGCCGACTATATCGACCCCGCTTTCTACACCAAGTATGGCGTAAAACGGGGCCTCAGAAACGAGGATGGCACAGGTGTGCTTGTAGGGCTTACGACTATCGGCAACGTGCACGGCTATGTGATGAGCGAAGGCGAGAAGCTGGCCATCGAGGGCGAGCTCTATTACCGCGGAATAAATGTGAGGGATATCGTGGCCGCCGATCGCCGCGAGCGCCGCTTCGGCTACGAGGAGGCGGCCTATCTGCTTCTTTTCGGGGAATTGCCGACCGAAAGCGAGCTTTCTAGCTGGAAGGCGCGCCTAGGCCGCTACCGCAAGCTGTCCGATGAGTTCAAGGACAATGCCATATTCCACAGCCCGTCGAAGGACATAATGAACGCGATCGCGCGAGCGGTTCTTTTCGCCTACGCCTTTGATGAAACCGGAAACCCCGACGACCTTGCGCTAGAGAGGTGTCTCAACCAGTCCGTAGAGATAATCGGCGCCTTGCCGACTATTGCGGCCTATGCGTATCAAGCCAAAGCGCATTATCACCTCGGCCGTTCGCTGATGATAAGAAATCCCGACCCGAAGAAGTCGACGGCCGAAAACATACTTTCGCTGATCCGCGAAGACGGACGGTACACCAAGCTCGAGGCGGAGACTCTCGATCTAGCGTTGATACTCCACGCCGAGCACGGCGGCGGCAACAACTCGTCGTTTGTCACCCATGTGGTGACAAGTTCGTTTACCGACATATATTCGTCGCTTGCCGCTTCGGTGCTTTCGCTCAAAGGCTCTCGGCATGGCGGCGCGAATCTGCGCGTAATGCGGCAGATGGACGAGATAAAGCGCAATGTAAAAGACTGGCGCAACCCGAATCAAGTCGTCAATTATCTCGAAAAGATAGCCGACAAGCGAGCCGGCGACAAGAGCGGCCTTATCTACGGCCTTGGTCACGCCGTCTACACGCTCAGCGATCCCAGAGCCCAGCTTTTGCAGCGCAAGGCCCGCGAATTGGCGAGAGAGAAGGGGCGGATGGACGAGATGCGCCTGTTCGAAACCGTCGAGGCACGTGGGCCGGCCGTGATCAAGTCTCGCCATCCGAGAGCCGAAGATGTCTGCGCCAATGTAGACCTTTATTCCGGCTTTGTCTACGAAATGCTTGGCATTCCCCGCGACCTCTACACGCCTCTTTTCGCTGTCGCTCGTTGCGTCAGCTGGTGTGCGCACCGCATGGAGGAGCTCATAAATCAGGGCCCGATAATACGTCCGGCCTATAAACCAATCTACCGTCCCAAAAAATATGTCAACCTTAAAGATCGTTGATGGCGGGGTCTGCTCCGCGAAGGGCTTTCGCGCCGCTGGAGTCGGCGCGGCGATAAAGTACCAGGGCCGCAAGGATGTCGCCTTGATAGTGGCGGACGAGCCATGCGCCGCGGCTGCGGTGTTCACGACGAACAAAGTCGCCGCTTCGCCTGTGCTGTACGATCGCGAGGCGGTGAAGAGCGGGTGCGTCCAGGCCATACTCGCCAATTCAGGCTGCGCCAATGCCTGCACCGGCGAGCCCGGCTTCAAAGACGCAGAACTCTCTGCGCTGGCAACGGCCGGAGAACTCGCGATCAAGCCTGAAAACGTGCTTGTAGCTTCCACTGGCGTAATCGGCCGCAGGCTGCCTGTCGATAGACTGCTCTCTGGCATGAAGGCCGCCGCCAAATCGCTCGGGCGCACGGCGGACCACGGCCTTTCGGTCGCACAAGCCGTGATGACCACCGATACGCGCCCGAAGCAGGCTTGCGCCACGGTTTCGATTGGCGGCAAGAAGGTCACGGTCGGGGGTTGCTCCAAGGGGTCCGGAATGATCGAGCCCAATATGGCGACGATGCTCGGCTTTATAACGACGGATGCCGCGATAACTCCGGCCATGCTTCGCAGGGCCCTGAAGCTCGCAGTCGCCAAAAGCTTCAACAGGCTTGTGGTGGATGGCGACGAGTCCACAAACGACTCCTTGTTCATTCTTGCGTCCGGCAAGGCGGGCAACCAGCCGATAGTTCGTGGCGGAGACGACTTCGAGCTGTTCAGGTCCGCACTAGAGGCGGTTTGCGTCTCGCTTGTGCGGCAGATGGCCAAAGACGGCGAAGGCGCCACGAAATTCGTCACGGTCACCGTAAGGGGCGCCAGAAGCGAGGCGGACGCCGCGAGGGCCGCGAGGGCCGTCGCCAAGTCGCCGCTCGCCAAGACGAGCTGGTTCGGCCGCGACCCAAACTGGGGCAGGGTGCTCGCCGCCGTGGGGTATTCCGGCGCAGATGTCGCCGATCTGAAGGCCGAAGTGTTCTATGACGGCGAGTGGGCGTTCAGGCGCGGTGAAGTGGCGGACGAGAAACAGCTTGCCAAGCTTGCTAAGGTTTTGGACAAGGACGAGTTCGAGGTCGTGGTCGATCTTCATCTCGGCCGGGGCGAAAGCTCGATATACACGTGCGATCTTTCGCTCGACTATGTGCACATAAACGCAGATTATACGACTTGAAAGGATATAGGAGAAAAATGAGAACTAAAAAAACTTCTTGCGCCATTGCTGCGATACTCTTGGCCGCCTCGCTGGCGACCAATGCCGAGACAGTGGTCGATATAAGCGGCGCCGGTACGGTCAAGCAGGCCGTTGCGATAAATGTGCCGAACGCCGAATACGCGAAGTGCCTGAAGAAGAATTTGGAGCTGTCCGGGCTGTTCGTCGTGCAGACATCGGGCGCGATCAAGGTCTCCGGTACGCCCGGCGAAGTCGTCCGCGCCGAAGGCCTCGGCAAGGCGATAAGCTCGACAACGGCGGTGACGGACGCGAAGAGCGCCCGCATGGCGGCGAGAAAACTTGCCGATGCGATGTGCGAGGCATTCGGCGGGCAGAAGGGCTTTGCCTGCGACAAGGTGGCGTTCATAAACCGCAAGGGCAGCAACAATGCGGAACTGTGCATGGCCTATCCCGACGGGTACGACATACGCCAGCTTACTTCAGACGCCAAGGCGGCCCTTGGCCCGCGCTGGAAAGACAAGGATACGATCTACTACATCGGCTATCTCAATGGCGGGCAGCAGGTATATGAAATAGACGTGAATACGGGCAAGCGCAAACTGGCCTGGAACATTCGCGGCGTCTCTTCGCCCGCTGCGATTTCGCCGGACGGGACAAAAGTCGCCATAGTGGCGTCGTTCCAGGGCAATCCAGATCTGTATGTGCTTTCAGGAGGACGGTTCACCAGGCTTACTAACACTCCCTCCGCCAGCGAGGGCTGCCCGTCATGGAGCCCCGACGGCAAAAAGATCGTTTACGTCTCGGACGAGTCCCGCCGCCAGCACCTCTACATCGTAGATGTCGCGACGAAATCTTCGCGCCGTCTGACCTCGAAGGGACGCGACAATGTCGAGCCGGACTGGGGCAAGGATGGGCGAATCGCCTATATCACCAAGCGCGGCGGCTCGCAGATCGCCGTAATCGATCCCGCCGAAGGAGAATCGAGCGTTCAGCTCGTGACGGAACCCGGCAATTGGGAACACCCGAGCTGGGCCCGAGATATGCGTCATGTGGTGGCTTCCCGCGACAAGGCCCTTTTTGTGCTGGACACAATGGAAGACGGCGACAAGCCTCGCCAGATGTTCCACGCGGGCGGCAATTGGATTGATCCTACCTGGAGCAAGTGAAATGAAAATAGACGTGGCATACGTGTCGAATCTTGCCAGACTTGAGCTGACGGACGAGGAGAAGGCGATTTTCCAGCCGCAGCTCGAGGGCATCGTGAAATATGTCGAGAAGATTTCCGAAGTGAATGTGGACGGAATCGAGCCGATGATGCACGGCAGACCATTGGTCAACGCCTTCCGCGAAGATGTCGTGCGACCTTCGCTCGATCGCGAGGCGGCGCTGAGAAATGCCCCTGCGCGGGTTGGCGACGAGTTTTTGCTGCCCAAGATTGTTGAAGGAGCGGAGAGCTGAGATGGAACTTTACGAACTAGGGGTCAAAGCGGCGCAGGAAGGTCTCGCCAAGGGAGATTTCACTTCGACCGACATTGTGCGGTCCATAATCGATCGCGTACATTCCGCCAATCAGGCGGTTGGCGCGTATCTGACGTTCGATGAAGAAGGCGCGCTCGCCCTGGCCGAGGCGAATCCGAAAGCGGTGCCTGTCGCCATCAAAGATCTCATCAACGTCGCAGGCCAGCCTTGCACGTGCGGCTCGAAGATTTTGAAGGGCTACGTCTCGCCATATGACGCCACTGTCGTGAAAAACCTCAAGGCCAACGGTTTCATTCCGGCCGGCCGCGTCAACATGGACGAGTTCGCGATGGGCTCTTCCACCGAGAACTCTGCGCTGGGGGTCACGCGCAATCCATTCGATCTGAGCCGGGTGCCCGGAGGCTCTTCGGGCGGCAGCGCCGCAGCGGTCGGCGGCAACCTCTGCATCGCCGCTCTCGGTACCGATACGGGCGGCTCGATACGCCAGCCGGCCAGCTTCTGCAACTGCGTCGGAATCAAGCCCAGCTACGGGCGCGTAAGTCGTTTTGGCGTGACCGCTTTCGCGAGTTCGCTCGATCAGGTGGGGCCTATGGCAAAGTCGGTCGAAGACGCGGCGATAGTGTTGAAGGCTCTTGCCGGGCACGATGAGATGGACGGCACTACGCCCCGCGACCCCGTGCCGGACTATGTCGCGATGCTCGATGGTGCGTCTCTCAAGGGAGTGAAGATTGGCCTGCCCAAGGAGTATTTCGATGTCGCCGGCCTCGACCCCGAAGTGAAACGCGTCACGGACGAGGCGGTGAAGCGCTGCGCGGCGGCCGGCGCCGAACTGGTCGAGGTCTCTCTGCCTCACACGGAATACGCGATGGCCGTCTATTACATAATCGCGCCTGCGGAGGCCAGCGCCAACCTGGCCCGCTTCGACGGCGTGCGCTACGGCCATCGCTCCGAGAAGGCCTCCGACGTGCTGTCGCTCTACATGAAGTCCCGGGCCGAGGGGTTCGGCGCCGAGGTCAAGCGCCGCATAATAATGGGCACGTACGTCCTGTCGAGCGGATACTACGACGCGTACTACGGGCGCGCGCAGAAGGTGCGTACGCTGATCAAGCGCGACTTTGACGAGGTGTTCTCGAAGGTGGACGCGCTGCTGACGCCATGTGCGCCCACGCCGGCCTTCAAGCTCGGCGAGCTGCAGGATCCGCTGACAATGTATCTCAACGACCTCTTCACAATACCCTCCGCTCTAGCCGGAGTGTGCGCGGCTTCGGTGCCGTCGGGCGCGACTTCTTCCGGGTTGCCGGTCGGCGTGCAGTTCATATGCGGCGGCTTCGAAGAGGCCAAGCTTCTGCAGGTCTGCAAGGCGTTCGAGGAGGCTACGGGCGCGGTGACGTGCCGCCTGGCTTTCTGAGACACATTCAATTTGATAAACATGGGAGAAATCGTCAAATGAAGGCAATAATCGAAACTACCAAGGGCACGATTACGATCGCACTCAACGACGAGAAATCGCCGGCGACGGTCGCGAATTTCGTGCAGTACGCGCGCGACGGGCACTACGACGGCACGATATTCCACCGTGTCATCGACGGCTTTATGATACAGGGCGGCGGATTCACCAAAGAGATGAACCAGAAGCCGACCCGCGGCCCGATCCGCAACGAAGCCGTGAACGGATTGAAGAACAGGCGCGGCACGATAGCGATGGCGCGGACCATGGTGGTGGATTCCGCGACGAGCCAGTTCTTCATCAATCTCGTCGACAACGACTTTCTCGACTTCACTTCGCCGACGCCACAGGGCTACGGATATGCGGTTTTCGGCGAGGTTGTGGACGGCATGTCGATTGTCGATGAAATCGCCAAAGTGAAGACCGGTTTCTTCGGCGCGCACCAGAATGTGCCCGAGACTCCGGTCGTGATAAAGAAGATTACCATCTCTTGACACTTGCAAAATTTCGGAAAATACCGTATACTTATCATCAAACACAGGAGTCTACAATGAAGAAACTTCTTTTTCTCGCCGCCATTGCCGCATTTGCGGTTACATCAATAGCAGCCGAAGAGGCTGACGAGCAGGTCGCCGTCGAGCAGACCCAGCCGCAGCAGTCCGCCATATGGCCCGCTGTTTTCGCGTTTTGCGAGTGGCCGGCTTCGCCTGATGTCGTCGGGCTTCGCCTTACGATTCCGTATTCGTCGCGCCAGGAGAGCGTCACCGGCATCGACCTCGGTCTCTGGGGGCGCTGCAAGGATTTCGAAGGTCTTCAGATCAATGTCTTCCGCAACGATGCGAAAGATACTCTGGCCGGTTTCCAGATCGGTCTCTACAACACGGTCAACAGGGCGGATCTTTTTGCTCTGCAGGCGGGCCTCATAAACGAGGCGCAGAGTTTTCGCGGCATCCAGTGCGGTCTGATCAACATCGCCGGCGACGGCGAGGGCTTCCAGGTCGGCGTAATCAACCGTGCCGAGACTCTGCACGGCTTCCAGGTCGGCGCGATCAATGTGATTCGCGATGCCGAAGTGCCGTTCCTGCCGCTGGTGAATATAGGCTTCTGATCCGTAGATGAACATACGACCTTTTGCGGCCGTAAGGCCAAACGTGAGGGACGCGGCGTTTGTCGCGTCCGTTCCTTACGATGTGGTCGATACGGCCGAGGCGATGGCCCTCGCCCGCGGCAACGCCAAAAGCTTTCTCCACGTGTCGCGTCCCGAGATAGATCTCGCGCCCGGCGTTTCCTGCTCTTCGCCCGAGGCCTACGCCCAGGCGCGCAAGGCGCTCGAAGGGTTCATGCGCGACGGTACTCTGGTGAAGGACGCCGAACCGAAGTTCTACGCCTACAGGCAGACGATGGGCGGCCATTCGCAGACCGGCATAGTGGCGACATTCGATACGAAGGACTATCTTAACGGCGTTCTGAAGCGCCACGAGAAGACGCGCCAGGACAAAGAGGACGACCGTACCCGCCACATCGAGACGCTTTCCGCCCATACGGGACCGGCTTTTCTCATGTATCGCGACGACCGCGCGATAGACGCCATCGTCTTCGATGCATGCCGCCGCGAGCCGCTTTACGATTTTGTCGCGCCGGACGGTATCGCCCACACTGTCTGGGAGATTGGCGCCGCTTCTTCCTGCATGGCCGATGAGCTGCAAGAGCTCTTCGCGAGAGTGCCTGTCGCCTATATCGCCGACGGCCACCACCGCAGCGCCGCCGCGGCCAGATATGCCGCCGATCACGGCTTTGAAGGGGAGTCCAGGTGGTTCCTAGCCGTGGCGTTTCCGGCGAGCCAGCTGAAGATATGCCCCTACAACAGACTTGTGGCGGATATCAACGGACTCTCCGAAGACGGGTTTCTTTCCCGCATAGCCGAAAACTTCAATGTCGGCGTGAAGGGCGAGCGCAACTGCCGAATGTACTTCCGCGGCAAGTGGACAGACCTGTCGTGGTCGCTGCCTGCCGGGGCTGATGCCGTTTCGTCGCTCGACGTGGCTTATCTGCAAGATCGTCTGCTGGCGCCCGTTTTGGGTATCGGCGACCCTCGCACCGATCGGCGCATCTCGTTCATGGGCGGCTCCCGCGGCGACGAAGCCCTGTCGGCCAAGGTCGATTCGGCCGAGGCCGCTGTGGCGTTCGCGATGGAACCCGTCACGGTCGAAGAGATTATGGCGATCGCGGACGCGGGCGCGATAATGCCGCCGAAGTCCACATGGTTCGAGCCTAAGCTGAGAAGCGGACTCTTCGTCCATATGGTCCAATGAGATCGCCTGCCGTATATCTGCGGTTCTTCAAGCGCAAAATAGTGCGCGAAGCCCTGCCGCCCGAAAATATCGCGGCCGGCTGGGCGCTTGGGATGTTCATCGGCTGCGCAATCCCGTTCGGCCTCCAGCTCATAATATCCATACCGCTCGCCATGATGATGCGCGTCTCCAAACTTGGCGCGACGCTCGGGACGTTCATCACGAATCCGGTCACGATATTCGTCCTGTATCCGGCTCAGACGTATGTTGTCAACAAGTTGCTCTTCGGCGGCTCGCTGACGTTCGCCAGGCTCATGGATATGGAGTGGACATGGGCCGCGGTAAGGCGGCTCGGCGCGGAGGCCATCGCGTCCTTCTTCCTCGGCGGCTTTTTGATGGCGATAATTCTGACTCCCGTGACGTATTTTCTCGTGCTGCGGCTCGTGCGGAGCCACCGAAAACACCGTGTCGAAAAACTCGAGGCGGAGAGAATGTGATCTCGCCCGCCACCATAGAGCAGATAAAAAGCCTCATGGCGGAAGCTTCCGTCTACGAGGACGACCTTGAGGAGAGCTTCATATTGGGCGGCGGCCCCGGCGGACAGAAGACCAACAAGACCTCGAACGTGGTCCGCCTCATGCACGAACCCAGCGGGCTGATGGTGCGCTGCGGCGAAACGCGCAGCCGCGAGACGAACCGCTGGCTGGCACGTCGCATGCTCGCCGAAACGATACTCGAACGCGAACACGTGCGCAAATCTGCCGCGCGCCAGGCGAAGGAGAAGATCCGCCGCCAGAAGCGCCGCCGCAGCAGGAGGCAACGCGAAAAGATGCTTGAAGACAAGCGCGCCCATTCCGAGAAGAAGGCGATGCGCAGGCCCGTGGAAGCGGACTGAAAAAAACTTTGTCAGAAAATGCCGCAACGGCTTCCTAACATAATGTGACCGCAAGTAGCGGACGCAGAAAGGAAACAGACATGAACAAGAGAACGATAATCGCGCTGTGCGTGGCCGTTGCCGCGGCAGGGGCGTTCGCCAAGC
>ONWT01000106.1 GCA_900321575.1 uncultured Lentisphaerota bacterium
AAGAAGATGCCCTTCGAGGAGTCCGACAAGGTCGACAACCCAGTGAGCCTCTATGCCGCGACGAAGAAGGCGAACGAGCTGATGGCCCACACGTACTCGCACCTCTACGGGATGCAGACGATAGGCTTAAGGTTCTTCACCGTCTACGGCGCGTGGTACCGTCCGGACATGGCTCTCTCTCTCTTCGCGGATGCGATGCTGCACGGCAGATCCATCAAAGTCTTCAACCACGGCGACATGCTGCGCGACTTCACGTTCGTCGACGACATAGTGGACGGGATCGTCCGCGTCGTCGAGTCGGACGCCCTTCCTGCCTACGATGTCTTCAACATCGGCAACCACCGCAGCGAAAAGCTCCTCGACGTCATCAACGTGCTTGCCGAGTCGCTTGGGCTTAAGCCCAAGATGGAGATGCTCCCTATGCAGCCTGGCGACGTCTACGCGACTTACGCGAGCATCGAGAAGCTCAACAAGGCCGTCGGTTACGAACCCAAAACAACAATCCGCGAAGGCATCCCGGTCTTCGCCAAGTGGTACAAGGAATATCACGGACTATGAAACCTTTCTTTTCGATAATCGTCCCCTGCTGCGATGTGGCGCAATATCTGCGCGAAAGCCTTGACTCGGTCGTAAAGCAGCCCTTCTCTAACTGGGAATGCCTTCTCGGCGTGGAGGAGTCGAAAGACAACACCGAGGAGATTGCCCGCGAATACGCGGCGAAGGATCCGCGCTTCAAGGTCTTCACGGGACCTCGTTCGGGGTCGTGCTCTGCCTCGCGCAACACCGGCATCGACATGGCCACAGGCGAGTACATAATCTTCCTCGACGGCGATGACACAATTGTCGAAGGCTCTCTCCAGCGCCTACACGACAAGATCGCCGCGCGGCCGGGGGCGGACCTCTATCCCTGCGCTGTCCAGGTTCTGGACGCGAAGACGGGGAAAATCACGGAGGTGCGCGACAACTATCCTGCCGACGCTAAGCCCGAGTTTACTGGCCCCGAGGCTACGCTTTTCATCGCGGGCATACGCAAGCATCCCGCTCCAATGATGCAGCTTACTGTCTGCAGGACGGCTTTTCTCGTCGAGCACAAGCTCAAATGCATCTACGGTCTTCGCGGCCAGGACAGAAACTTCACGCCGCGTGCGCTGTATTTCGCCAAACGGGTCTGCCCTCTGCACGAGCCGTTCTACCTCTACCTCAACAACAGGACGGGGTCCGTCGTGACGTCTATCGACAAGGGGGTTCTCCTCAAGGACGAGGCCATAATACATCAGTCCCTATTCGAATTCCACTCGCTTGTGAGTGCCGAGCCCGGCTTTGACAGGCGCCTGACGGCCATATGGGGTCAGAGCTGGATCAGCTGGATTGCCTACACATGGTTCAGCCCGATGCGCATCAAGCGCATTCCGCGCGCGCGGCGTGTCGAAACGCTCGAGATACTCTTCAAAAACGGATTCACCGATTTTGGCCCCCTGCTTGGCGGCGTGTCGAAATCTCTGAGGATTGCCGGAAAGGCCATGTATCTGTTTGCACGCCATCCCCTTCTGCGCATCCCGGTCGAGCTGTTCTTCAGGCTCTACTTCCTCCTTTCGAAGATCAAATCGTCGTAACCATGAAAAACGTCCTGCTGTACTACAACTTCAGCTACCCGCTCGGCGGAGGGGACATCCTGCCGCTCACATTCGCGTCGTGGCTGCAGTCCAGATGCGAACTGACGCTGGCCGTAGACTCGGAGGCAGGGTTCCGCAGGGCGCTTGAAGCATTCGGCTTTTCGCTTGACGCCGAACGAATAAAGGTCGCGCCGCTCCTCCCCGACAGGATAAACTCACACTCGCACAACTTCTACTGGTCCTACAGGCGATCCTTGCGGCTGAAGCGCCTTGCGGCAAAGGCCGACATCTGCATCTCGGCGGCGAATGTCATCGACTTCGGGCGTCCGGCGCACCATTTCATAAACATGCTCTCCGGCGTGGACCACGCCTTCACCGCGCATAGCGGAATCGTCAAGCCAGAAACCAGCTTCAAGGGCTTTCTGGTAAACGAAGTTATTCGCCCGATCGCGGGGATGCGGTCCAAAAAGCGAATCTTTGCCGGCGGGCGCGAGAGGTTCTACTCCAACTCGAAATACGTCCACAACCGGCTGGCCGCGTTCTACGGCGTCTTTCACGACACGATTTTCTATCCGCCGACGACATACGAACCGCAAGTCTCCGTCGACGCTCCGCCCCGCGACCCGCTGCGCGTCATCTGCCTTGGCCGCATCAGCAAGGAGAAGCGCATAACGGACATCATAGACGTGGTGGAGCGTGCGCGCGGAATTTCCGGTAAAGACATAAAGCTGACGGTTGCAGGCCCCTGCGGCAACGGCGGATATGCGGCTATGATAAAGCAGAGCGTCGAGGCCAGAAAATGGATCACCCTCATAGACGGCGTCTTCGGCAAGGCGAAGGACGACCTTCTCCGGTCGGGGAGTTTCGCCGTGCATGCCAGACGCGACGAAGAATTCGGCATCGCAGTTACGGAGTACCTCAAGGCCGGCCTCATCCCGGTTGTTCCGGATGAAGGCGGCTCCTGCGAGGTTGTCGACAAACCCGAGCTTTCGTACTCCTCGAATGAAGATGCCGCCGGAAAACTCGCCCGCCTGGTCTCTGACAATGCGTTCGCCAGATCCATGCGCGAGCACTGCCAATCGCGGGCTATGACGTTCTCGCGCAGCGAATACGAGAAGCGCGAGGCAGGCATTCTCGAAAAGATACTGTCGGAATCCTCCACATAGCCGGTTAGCCGGACGGCAAGGCTAAAGCGCCGTCAGAACAGACGCTTAAGCCTTTTGGCCAGTTTAGGCTTGAGGGTCATCCACGGGATGAGTGCACGCATGAGGTTTTTGCGCGAGCGCATGAGGCACCCAGGTATCGGCCCAGGAAGGACAAGCCCCTGAGACGCCGCCCACTCCACAACAGAGACGTATTCGTCGAAAAACCGAAACGCCCGCTTCGTCCACCCTTCCCACGGCTTCGGGCGCGCTATGAAGTGTACGAACAGCCTGTCGCGGTCTTTGTCCATTCTGTAGACGTCCTGCACGCGCGGCGCGTCCTTCACGAAGTTGAGGCAGGCGTTCAGAGTGCTCTCGTCCAGCTGGTGGTAATAGAGCAAAGATCTGTCTTCCACACCAACAT
Source organism: uncultured Lentisphaerota bacterium (assembly GCA_900321575.1). GTDB lineage: Bacteria > Verrucomicrobiota > Kiritimatiellia > RFP12 > UBA1067 > UBA1067. The sequence goes on from ONWT01000106.1 coordinate 3,180, forward strand.
CCCGCTCGGGAAGCACCTTCATCTGAAGCTCATGCCATATTTCGGCAAACTTCCTGAAGCGCGCCATCGAAAACGAGCAGAAGGACGCCGAGCCGGATGTAGCATACCTCGGCTCGCCGCGCGCTTCGCCGGCCACTTCCGCTATATCCTTTCGCCACGCGTCAAGAATTGCCTTCGGGATGGACCTGCCGTCTTCGCCGAACTCGTGGTCCCTGAACGCCGCAGGCATTTCAGAAGGCGTGCGAAGCCGGAAGTGTATTTCGTCGGGCGAGGCTGGCATCAGTATGCCGGAGACGTTCCCGGTGAAGAACGCGTCCGAATCCGCCCATGTGGCGTATTCCGAATCAACATTGAGCATCACATGCGCCTTAAGGCACGTCAGCGAACGCTTCATGCCGTCGAGAGACAGAACCCTCACATCGCCGAACTGCGTGAGGACGCGCTCCGCCTCTGGCGTGAACTTCTTTACTCCGACAAGAAACGGCTCGTCCATTCCAGCCTTGCGTGCGGATGCTATCAGAAGGAATATCCCCCACAAATAATTTATGTCGCCAATGGTTACTATTGTGTTGTCGCGCACCATTACGTTACATCCTTTCTCTTTCCCTGTCACCGCCTGAAGAACCCCTTGGCGATTCTCCTGAGAAGCGGATTGTTGCGGATGAAGCTGTGCAGCCGCCCGTTCAGCATGCGCGCCCGGAATATGTCGAGCGCGCCAACCTCGCGCCGCAGGTCGATGCCTCGCTCGCGGGCGAGGTCCATCTCGTGCGTCGCGAACAGATCGCGCCCGGCGTTCACTATCGTCTCGGCTATGAAGCGTGTTCTGACCTCGCGGCGGTATTTCGGGATGTCGAAGACGGCGGAGAAGTCGTCGAGCTTCCCAAGCAGCTCCAGCGTCAGGAGCGTGCGTGCGCACTTCGGGCAAACGGAACAATTCGTGTCGAGCGTGTCGTGTCCGTAGCAGACGTTTAGGTGCTTCGCGGCCAGGGGATAGCCTGCTATGAGCGCCGTCTTGTGCGAGCGGTCGAGGAAGTTGCCGTCGTCGATTATGTCGAGGCTTTCGGTGCAGAGCCACGGAAGAATCATCATGTTGAGGTTCTCGATCGAATCGGGGCGAAGCCCGTCGCCGAGAAACTTCCACAGCTGTCTGTACGTGTGGCCCGAGGACGCGCTGTAGTAGCGGCGCAGACCGCCGCCGAGGAAGAGGACTGCGGACGCCGTCGCGAGAGTGGCCGTCTCAAGATGTCCCCAAGTGTGGAATTTGTGGATGTCGGAGTTAACCGGCACGAACGGCAGGGAGACCTCGTCCGGGTAAGACCTGAACTTGTCGTAGCGCGCGCGGAACTGACGCTCGATTCTCTCCAGATCGCCCTCCTTCTTCGGTATGCCGTGGGCACCGACATTGAAGAAGAACAGGTGGGTCAGCTTGAAGCCTTCGGGGTTCGGGCGCACGAAGTGTTCGTAGATGGTGACAAACGAGTCGATTCCAGCCGAAAAACCCGTGCCGACAGCCTTGGCGCCGGTGCGGAACGACGCATCCGTCGAACCGGCCTTCACAGTGATCCGCTTCAGCCTGTCGTCGCAAAGCGCCATGAGAGGAATCAGGTACTCGTTTAGATTGTAGAGCAGTTTCGCCGAGACCGTCCCCTCCACGACAATGTCTTCTCCGCGCCGCATCGCCGGGTAGAGAAGCCCGACAAGAAAACAGTTCGAGCTCTCTTTGTCTGCGAACCCGGCATACTCCTTCGGCACAGAATAAAAGCACGTATCTTTGCGTCCCTGGAACGACACTTCCGCGCGGAGCGTCACCGCATCGTCAGACTCTTCGACGATTGGTTTTCCTATCGTAAGTATGTTGCCCACTTTTCCCGCCTTTCACTTTGTTTCGCGTCAAAACACCGCCTTCGTCGGCAAGGTTCTATGCCCTTCCGCGCAGTTTGCCGAAGAGCTCTCCAGCGTCCCTCCTAAACACAAGCGCCGTGCACAGCGCAGTCGCGGCCGCCGCGGCGGCTCCCTTTGCGGCAAGTCCCGGCATACCGCCCAGCGGCACGGCGCGGGCAGCATACCAGGCTACGGCGCAGAGCACGGCGGTAATCGCCGCGAAGCCCATGTAGGCGCGCCAATATGCGCGCGACTCGGCCTTGCCGAAGAACGACGTGAACACAACGTGCGCCTCCCACGGAATCTGTATAAACGCGAAGCCGATGATAGTGGAGAATATGACGCCGTCGAGCTTGTAGGCA
>ONWT01000104.1 GCA_900321575.1 uncultured Lentisphaerota bacterium
CCGAATGAAGCAGCTCGATTTTTCCGCCATCCCTGTCGTGCACGCCGCCGCTCTCCAGGCGAGCTATGACGCCTTTTGGGGTCCGCTGAACCCTTCGCGCCGCACCGCCGCGCGCGTCGCATGCGACTTCTTCTTGTTCGCGAACGAGGCGAACCGCCAGATGGCGGTTCATGTCCACTGCGAGAAAAGCGACCCCAAAAAGAGCAAAGAGGGCTTCAGGCGTGCGCAGCTCTATTCGAAGATCGCCGTAGAAAAATTCCACCTTTTCGGCCGTCTCACCGGCTGTACGGACGAAGCCGAAGCGATCGACCGCCTGGACAAGCTCATCGCACACTCCCAAAAGACCGGCTGGCGGATATATCCCGTCTGGTGGACCAAGCTCCCCGAAAAGAACACGGCCTACTTCATAACCCGGCTCAAGAACCACGCGGGACAGTATTTGCAGTACCTCGCCATCTCCAGCAACGGGGCCGGGGCGAAATCCCCCGCCAACGGCAAGAAAGGCGGTGCGGCATGAGCGACAATCCCCTTCTGCGCTACCTCACCAAGCGCGAGCTTGAGCTTGCCGCCGAATACGAGGCTCTGGGCGACGAGCCCGAGCGACGCGACGCGATCCGCAAAGAGCTCTACAACCTCAGATGGAAGCTGAACGAAGATAGCGCCCGCAAGTACCACACCACCGGCAAGGGACGATACAACACAACGATGTGCGAGCGCTGCCAGCCGTCCGCGACAAGTCCATTCGCCCCAAGGCGACAGGCGAACGTCTCCCTGCCGAAGGAGCTTGAGCACGCGATGCCTACGCTTCAGGCCATCATGCGCAACGGAAGCGACAGGTCGCGCTCGATCCGCGAACTCGCGGCAGAACGGGGCATAACCTTCGCCGCCGCGAGGAAGAAGTACTTCGCCGACCGCAAGAAACTTCTGAACTTTTTTGCGCCGTTGTGAAGTGGTAACGACAAAGAAATGGCCCCTGCAAATCGCAGAGGCCTTTCCAATCAATCAGTCATTGGCGAAAAGCTCCGGCTCGTTTTCCACGAGGTCTTCGGCCAGATATTTGTAGTCCATGTTCTCGATGCCGTAGAGGCCGTTCGCTATCTGGGTGGCGAGGCGGCTGCGATAATAGGCGTCCATCGCCGCTTCGATTGAGATGCCCTTCAACTCGGACAGGTACGCGATGATGCGCTCCTCCAGCCGCTCCTTGTACGTGTCGATGGTGACATTGTATTTCACTTCGCACATGTCACGCCTCGCTTTCGATCGCGCACGACCGGACAAACCGCAGTTTCGCGGAAATGATGCGATCGGTGCGCAGGGCCAGCTGGTCGTTCGGACGGGCGAAGCGCAAAAGCTCGATGGCTCGCGCCTTCGTGATGTCGCCCTGACGGTAGCTCTGAATCGTGCGGAACACATCATCGTCCGCAACGCGACCGATTATGGCGTCATAGGCGGAATACACGTCCTTGCCGTCGCGGCAGTCGCACACGAAGTCGAGCCACGCCTCGCCAACGCCGCCGAAGCGCAGCACCGAAAAGTCCGAAAGGTCGTCATCCAGCTCGTAGACGTTCAACACCGGCGCGGCAGAAGATTGCGCGCGGGAATGCTTCCTTCGCGCCCAATGCTCCGCCTGTTCGCGGAAGCTCGTCACGTAGAAAGCCGGGCCAAAGTCAAGGAAGCGTTTGGTGTGGTTCAAATCGGGAGATTTTATTTCGACCGTGGAACCGTGGTAAACGATCATATCTCAAACCCCCGCTCGCGGATGTAGCCGGTGATGTCTTCGATGAGCGCATTTGCCCCCATCGAATGAAGCACATCGTAATGCGGAACAAGATATTTGTCCAACGCGCCGGAACGCTTGCAAAGCGCATACGCCTCGGACGGCGACATGCTCCAGGCCGCCGCGAGGATATGCATCATAAAGACGACAAACGTCAACTCTCTACCTGCGGACATCGTCTCGCTCCTTCGACAGTACGCGAATATTATAACAAATTTTCTTGGCGATGGGTACTGTCGAACCAAAAACCTTCCTCTAATGTTGGAGGCGGCGATGGCGACGCGTTGAGGGCGAAACCCGTCCCGCGTACGCATCGCCGTCCTCCCAAACCAACCACCAAACCAAACAAAAGGAACAGACAAATGAAAATCAAATCGAAGAAACAGTTCAAGGACGGCATCAACGCCGCATTCGAAACCATGAAGACCCGCGACGAGGCCAAGGCGTGC
>ONWT01000103.1 GCA_900321575.1 uncultured Lentisphaerota bacterium
AGAAGTTCTTGAGACTAAAACTGTTGAGACTAAAGTTGACGAGATAAAGCCGATTGTTCGTCCTACGGTAGAGCAGCCAAAGAGTGAACTGCCAAAGGTAGAACAACCAATTGCTGCGCGTAAGGTTGTCGAATCTGCGCCTATAGCGACGAACGTCGTTGAGCCAAGAGTTATCAAGCCAGAAGCAGCTGATGCGAAGATTGCTGAGCCAGAAGTTGCAGAAGCAACGGCTGGAGAAGAAAAGCCCGTCATTGCGACCGATAGACAACCAGCTATAGACATCCCTAAGCGGCAAACGCCTGATACCTTCGCAAAGGTTGCGGCTGAAGTGTCCGATGAGGTGGATGATGTCGAATCCGCGCCGCACATTGCCGCTTTGCAACCCAATCATGTTGTTGCTGGCGATGCGTCGGTCATGCGCGACATAATCGCCAATGCCGATGCTCTTGCGGCTTCGGCGAGGACTTCCGAAATAGCCGCAACGGTTTCCGAGATTGTAGAAGCCGTAAGCGCGCAGATTGAGGTGACTCCTTCGCTGATCAAGGGCGAGGGTGAAATAGTGTTGCGCCTAAAGCCAACAGTTCTTGATGGATCGGAGATAAAGCTTACTGCAAAAAGCGGTGAGCTTTCGATAGTGGTTGCGCCGGCTACACAGCATGCGGCGCAGATAGTCTCCACCAATATTCCGCAACTTGAGCGCGCACTGGCTGAACATTTGCCGGCCTTCAGTAATATATCGGTTATGTTGCGCAAAAAGGAGAAGTAGATGAAAGCGAATGAGATTCTTGCATCTTTGCCGAAATGGGCGAATGCTACTTCAGAGGAAATTGTCGTTTCGCCTGCGTGGTCCATGCCGTGCCGAATCGGCGAAAAACAGTGTGTGATGCGTCTTGACGCGCTTCGACCAACGGACACGTTGGATTTGGAAATAAAGCTCGAAGACGAGTCGTTTGTCCTTTCTCTTGTGGACACTAATCTGTTCGAGGATTTGCACCGCCTTTGGGCGTCTCGCGCAGAAGTTCCCGCCCCGATACTGCTGGCGCTTGTCGAGAAGGAATGTTCGCCGTTATTGCAACTTGTCGAAAACTTCTCCCACAGACAACTGAAAGTTGCCGGTCTTGTTTCTGCCGATAAAGTTCCCGTCGATCGTCTTTGCGCGCGGATATGCGATGGCGATGAAGAGGTTTTGGCTTTTTCGATTACCGCAAAGCCTTCAATCGTCCGCACTCTGGGCAGGATTTCCTTTATCGATGTTGAAGATTCTTCTGTTCGCGATGTTTCACTGCCATGCGTGAGCGAGTTTGCCGCTTTTGTATTATCTGCGGCAGATCGCGCGTCTCTCTCGGTTGGAGATGCGCTTCTTCTGCCGGAGTTCGGAACTGTCGCGCCCCGGCTTATCGTGGACGGCCGGTTTGTCGTGAACGAGAATGGCGTGTTTGCCTTCAGGGATGACGGTATGATGCTGGTTCTGGATTCCGATCAACGCACAATAACGCTTGGCGAGCTGCTCGACTTCGCCAATTCGCCCTCCGCGCCTTCCGTGCCCACGCCATCCCAGTTGCGTCTTGTCTCGGCAGGCAAACCTGTCGCATTCGGCCATCTTGACAATCTTTCTGGGCAGAACGCCCTTATCGTTGAGTCGCTTGCGACCGTCTAACATAAACCTATCATAGACCAGCCATGTTTCAGACAAATCCATTTCTGCTGATAACCCTGTTCATAGGGCTCTCGTTGCTTCCTTTCGTTGCGATGATTGCGACGAGCTATCTGAAGATTGTTGTCGTCATGTCGCTGATACGAAACGCGCTTGGCATACAGTCCATACCTCCAAATATGGTAATCAATGCGCTTGCGATGATACTGACGTTCTACATAATGGCTCCGGTCATGAACGATTCGTGGGAGATCGCCAAGCGTGAGCTCGCCTCTCCGACCCAAACCGAAGCGGCGGTTGCCGCCAATACATCCTCGTCGGAGTCCGTTTTCCTCGAGACGGAGGCCGTCGCCAAAGCCGCCGAACCTTTTCGCGAATTTCTCTCCAAGCATACGTCAGATCGCGAACGTGCGTTTTTCGTGCATACGGCGGAGAGACTTTGGGGCAATGGGCCCGACGAACCAGCTTCCGTAGACACAGAAAGCTTCTACATTCTGATACCGTCGTTCTGCGTTTCCGAGTTGACGAAGGCTTTCCAGATAGGATTTCTCGTATATTTGCCGTTCATTGCGATTGACATCATCGTTTCGAACATACTTCTTGCCATGGGTATGATGATGGTCTCGCCGGTAACTATTTCGCTTCCGTTCAAGTTGCTGCTGTTCGTGATGGTCAATGGCTGGACTCTTCTCATACAGGGTCTGGTCAGGGGGTATCTGCTATGAGCCAAGCGCAACTTCTTGACTATGCTCAGACTTGCCTGGTGCTCGTCTTGAGGCTGTCGCTCATACCGATTCTTGTCGCAACGGTTATCGGCATAATCGTGTCGCTTTTGCAGGCTCTTACCCAGATACAGGAGCAAACGCTCGGCTTCGCGGTCAAGTTGATCGCGATTTCGCTCACGCTGCTGGCCTGCGCTTCCTGGATGGGGTCGTCGCTGTTGCTCTACACGCAAGATATTTTCACCCACTTCGCAATGCTCCGCTAATGTCGTATCTCGAGTTCCATAGGTGGATATTGGCAGCCGTTCTCGCAATGGCTCGCATAGGCGGTGCTTTTGCCGTCTGCCCCGCCTTGACAGACTCGATGATACCCGGTATCGCCAGAAGGGCTGCCGTTCTCGGCTTTTCATGCCTCGTGATACCTGTAATACACGACACAATGCCGCCTGGCGAGCCCAATGCCTTCATGTTCGGTTTCGCCGCGCTCAAGGAGGCTCTTATAGGATTTCTCCTCGGTTTCTTTGCGGCGATCCCGTTCTGGATCGCAGAAAACGTCGGCAACTTTATCGACAACCAGCGCGGTGCGACCATGGGCGAAGTCTATTCGCCGCTTTCTGGCGCGCAAGTTTCGACGACAGGCATATTTTTCACCCAGATCGTCTCGACGCTCTTCTTTATAGGCGGTGCGGTGTTTTTGCTTCTGGGCGCGCTTTACACCAGCTATTCGATCTGGCCTGTATTCACAAACGGGATAACCTTCTTGCCGGGTTCGCCGCTGCAAATGCTCGGTTCGCTGGACAATATGCTGCGCACGACTGTCGTGATATCTGCGCCCGTGATCATCATCATGTTCCTCGCGACACTCGGGCTCGGACTTGTGAACCGTACTGCGCCGCAATTGAATGTCTTCTTTCTTTCGATGCCGGTGAAGTCGGCGCTTGGCGTTGCTATGCTTGTCATATACCTTCCGTTCATAATGGACATGCTTATGTACAAGAAGGAAGGCGATATTCTTACACCCGTCCGGATGATTTTGGGAGACTGACGGCTTATGGCGGAATCATCTGGCGAGAAGACTGAGATGCCCACACCGAAAAAGTTGCGCGATGCGCGGCAGAAGGGGCAGGTGTGCACGTCGAAAGACATCGTTTCCACGGCGATATTGGTTGTTCTTTTTGTCGTTCTCGGCTGGATGGGCGTAGCGCTCATAGACGACGGCTCCATGCTGCTTTCATATATCGGCGACAGGCTTGCGGGCGATCCCTTCGAGGCGACCTATCCCGCGATGGGCATTTCGGCGCTCATCATATGCAAGCACTCCTTCATATTCGTTTTTGTGGCGGCCGTAATCGGAATCGCGGCGAACACGGCGCAAATAGGCTTTCTTTTTACCTTCGAACCGTTGATACCGAAGCTTGAGAAGCTTAATCCCGTCGAAGGCGCGAAAAAGATATTCTGCGCCAAAAACTTCTTCGAGTTTCTCAAGAATGTCGTAAAGGTGTCGTTCCTGAGCTATTTGCTCTACAAGATAATCTGGGCGAGCGTGCCCGAATTGCTCACAATGTGCTACGGCACTGTGGACGACATATTCCCGTGCCTCAAATTGATGCTTAAGCGCCTTGCCGTGTATACGGCATTCGGCTATATCATAATCGCCGTAGTGGACCGCCTTTTCCAGGGGCGCAACTTTACGAAGCAGATGATGATGACCAAGGACGAAGTGAAGCGCGAATACAAGGAAATGGAAGGTTCGGCTGAAATCAAGCAGGCTCAACGCCAATTCCGCGATGAAGTCATGAACGGCGAAAACCCCGCAAAAGCCGCGAAGAAATCCAACGTGGTCGTGACAAACCCGACCAGACTGGCTGTAGGAATCCGCTTCAATGCCGAAGAGTCTCCATTGCCGACAATTTGCGCAATGGGCGCGGGACCCGTCGCGAAGATTATTCGCGAAACCGCGCTTGCGGAAGGAATCCCTCTCATGGAGGACAAGCCTCTTGCGCGCGCGCTGTATGCGGAGGGCAAGGTGGACGACATAATCCCCGATTCGCTCATCGAGCCTGTCGCAGAAGTTTTGAAGTGGGCGAAGCAACTCGAAGACGCCCGCAAAGAAGAAGAAGAACTAGACTCCGTTTCGCTGGAGGATCTATGATAGATATCGAAGAACACTACAAACATATTGCACCTCGTCTGACGAACTGGCTTGTCGCGTCCGGAAGCTCGTATCACGAGGCGTGCGATCTTGTGCAGAATGTGTTTTTGAAATTGTGGAAGATGCGCACCGATCTTCGCGACGATGTCGAGGCCGTTTCGGGTCTCGCGTATACCATTGCCCGCAACCTGCGCAAAAATCAGGCGCGCGATGACGCCCATATCACTTTTGTGGACGAGATAAAAGACGAAAATGATGTTCCAGTAGCCCCTGCGCAGTCGCCGTCCGACAGCGAATATCTGCGCGACCGTCTCAAAAAGGCGTTCGCGAAACTTCCGCCCGTATTGCGCGATGCTTATACGCTCTTCCAGATCGCCGAGCTGCCGATACACGAAATCGCCCGCCAGACCGGAGTTACCGAGAACCTTGTAAAGGTCAGAATCTTTCGCGCCAAGCAGAAACTGCGCGAGTTGCTCTCGGATCTGCAGGACATTTAGTCTTTATCGGGTGTAAAATCATGCAATGGACTACAGCGTCAAATATGGAGCGAAGTTTCCGGTCATGGCGGTGCGCCATAGTTTTCGCCGCGGTTGCGGCGTTTGCGGGATGCGCCAAAGAAGAAGTCGCAGAAAGGTCGGTTTCGCCCGGCTCGGTCTTGCGCCTCGTAACCACGGCGGAGGCCGCGCCATATTCCTATGAAGACCCTGCGACCGGCGAATTGGTCGGCGACGAAATCGATATCGCGCGACTTGCGGCGCAAAAGCTCGGTTGCACTCTTGTGACGCACAAAGAACCTGTCTTCGAAAAGCTTCTTGTCGATCTCGCTTCCGGCGAAGCGGATATGGCCGCGTCGGCCATAACAATAACTCCTGCGCGAGAAGAGGATTTCGATTTTTCGATACCCTATGCGACGGAAGGCGGAATGTTTCTCTACCGTGCGGGCGAACCCATGCCTACGATGATACTTGCCGAGCATATACGAGTCGCCACCGTGAATCTTCTGACCCACGATTTCTACCTCTCGCTTCACGGAATAGATCCGATTCGCTTCGAAACATATGCCGAAGCCGTGAAGTCGCTGGAAGACGGAGCCGTAGATGCCGTTTACTACGACAGCTCGGCCGTAAGGGACAGCGTGCGTTTGTCCGGCGGCAGGCTGGCCGCCTCGCGCATGGAGACCCGCGAAAATTTTGCCATAGTGATTGCGAAAGGGCGG
>ONWT01000102.1 GCA_900321575.1 uncultured Lentisphaerota bacterium
AGAAAGGTTTTCCGCCTTTGACCGCCAAAAGCATTATGCTCATAGGGTCGCCGCCGTGACGGAGCGAGGTCTTGTCGAAACCGGCTTTCTCTCTCTCGCCAGGGCAGAACACCACCACGCCGTTTTTTAGAGAAAGCGCCATCGGCACTCGCCCGATCGTATTCATGCCGAGAATACCATCGACTTTAACGCCCATTGCCGCAGGAAGATGCGAAAGATCAAGCGCCATTGCACCAAAATTCTCGAATCGCGCACCGCCTATATCAAGGGAATCCACCTTGAAGTAAGACGGAGCGCCCGCCACATTCGTCTCGCCAGCAAGCAAGACAGGCTCAAGTTTGGTTCCCGGGACGCACTTTTCCACAAAATCAAGGTTGAATGTGGTATGCGTGGCGCCGGTGTCAAGAAGCAAGGTGCAATCGACACCGTTGATTTTCGCCTGCACCATCGGCATATTGCGTCCCTGAAGGACGTTGAGCGCTACGCGCACCTCATTGGTCGGGGCCTTCTCCGCCCAGAACGGGTCGCCCTTTGCGCCTTGAACGGGCATCATGCTCTGCGCCAGAAGCGCGACAAATGCAAAAAGCGTCATGCTTTCAGCTCCTTTCCTCTATATAAAAGACCTTATCCCCGACTCTGCACCGCGGAGTTTTTAGGGTCACCCAAGTTCCTCGTTCGGCGACATCGGGCGTTTCGCTGTCTCGCCTGAGTTCGCCTGCGACCAGCTCGACGACACCGGTCGTGGCGCCGTGAATCTGAATTTTGTCGCCCTTGCGCAAGGGGTGATCCTGTATCTTGACCTGCGCGATGCCCGCCTTGAGGAAATAATCGATGACAATGCCGACATGGCGCTTCACGGTGCTCGAAAGCGAATTTTCGCTATCGGTGAACTGTCCCGCCCCTGGTCGCCCGAAATACAGGCCGTCGGCAAATTCGCGATGGAAGACTTTTTTCACTTCTTTCGCAAGTTCCTCGACAAGAGCCTGCGAATATGAGCCGTCCGCGACAGCATCAACGGCGCGGCGGTAGGCGGCAACGACGGTTTTCACGTATTCGGGATTTCTCGCGCGCCCCTCAATCTTGAAGCTGGCGATTCCGGCCGCCATCAATTTGTCCACAAACGCAAGCGAACAAAGGTCTTTTGCGGACATGACGGTATGCGGTTCGACGACAAAAGCCGTGTCGCTCTCGTGTATCGGGTTGCCCGCATCGTCGCTGAAGAAATCCACCGCCTTCACGAGATAGCGCCTGCGGCAAGGCTGATTGCATTCTCCCCGACATGCGCTCTTGCCGAATGCCTCATGGCTCATGAAACATCTGCCGGATTCCGCAACGCACTGCGCGCCATGTACGAAGCATTCGACCTCTATCGGTATTCTGGAAACTATTTCAGCCACCTCGCCGAGCGTGCATTCTCGGGCCAAGACGACACGCGAGGCTCCTTGATCCGCAAGAAAAGCGGCCGCAACAGAGTTGGATGTCGACATCTGGGTCGAGACGTGAAAAGCGGCGCCATGCTTCCTGCAAAGGGATATCACCCCCCAATCGGCCACGATAAAAGCGTCCACATAAGGTTTTGCGGCGACTATGGTATGTTCGACGCCATCTATCTCACCCTCGAACATTATGGCGTTGAGAGCCAGATAGGCTTTCACTCCGCGTTCGCGGCAGCGGCGGGATATTTCGGGCAGGTCGCCTTCTTTGAAGTTTATGCCGCTGCGCGCACGCATATTGAAAGTGCCGAGACCGAAATAGACGGCATCGGCACCAGCGTCAAGCGCGGCCTGCAGACATGTGAAATCGCCTGCAGGCGCGAGTATCTCGGGGCGTTTATTCAATCGGTGCGCAGTTTATGTGATGTTCGCGTATGAGCATACGGCGCATGGCGGGAATACGCGCCTTGAAGCACGTCCAAGACTTTCTCTCGGGCACCGTCCAGAGGCACTCCGCGAGTGCGCTCATACGGGGCCAAATCTTCCACTCGAGCTCAGAGCCCGTCCATGTATACTCGCTCCAGTTGTTGCCCTGCCCGCCAAGTATGTGGCTATGCTCCGACTCGGGCACGCCCGCGGTGGGGTTGAAGCCGTAGCAGCGCTCAAGCGTCGCCTGGAAACCGTAGTTGATGTACTCGTACGGATCATCCGCCAGCCCTTGCGGATTGTCGATGTAGCACGGATCTACAGGACACATCACAGCATCATTGCCGCGGCTCGCGGCCTTGATGCCGCCTTGGGGACCGCGCCAGCTCATTATGATCGTCTCCTTGCCAGGCTCGCCGTCCAGAACTTCGTCCCAGCCAATCGCACGCTTGCCCTTCGCGGCAAGGTACTTCGTGAAGTGATCGGTCATCCAGCCTTGGAGACCCTCTTCGCCTGCGAGGCCAAGATCCTTTATGCGCTTCTGGCACTTCGGGCACCTCTTCCAGACGGTCTTCGGGGCTTCATCGCCGCCGATGTGGATAAACGGCCCAGGGAACAACTCGCAAACCTCGTCCATCACATCCTCGAGAAACTTGATGGTCTCGTCATTGCCGCCGCAGTAGATGTTCTCGCTTACGCCCCACCTGCACCACGGCTCGAACTGCTCGCCAGTGCACCCCAGCCAGGGATACGCCGAAAGCGCCGCAACGGAATGGCCGGGAAGCTCGATCTCGGGCACTATGGTTATGTGGCGCGCCGCGGCATAGGCGACTATCTCGCGGATATCGTCCTGGGTATAGAAGTAAGGACCGTATTGTATGTGGTTGTTCACCCAGCCCGTACCTGACTCGGGCACATCCTTCGGGGTCACCAGCACAACCGGCTTGGGGCTGCCGGCGCGGACGGAGCCTTTCTTCGTGAGCTCGGGATACTTCTTTATCTCGATTCGCCAGCCCTGGTCTTGGGTAATGACCCAGTGCAAGACGTTGAGCTTGTGAAGAGCCATTGCGTCAAGGGTCTTCATGAGCGTCTCCTTGCCGAAGAAGTGGCGGCCGTCGTCGAAGAGAAGACCGCGCCATTTGAAGCGAGGCATGTCGTCGATGAAAACGCACGGTATTCTGCCTTCGTTGTGGAGCTGACGCAGCGTCTGCATGGCATAAAAACGACCAGCGTCGTCCGAGGCCGTGACGAATATGCCCTTGGGTGTCACAACGAGCCTGTAGCTCTCGGCAGGAATGCGCGCATCGGAAATGAACCTGATATTGTCGCCAATTCTGCCTTGGACGACATACTCACCCTCGCGCTCTTCCACAAAATTCGGCTGAGGTATCACATTAATGGCCGCATTAGCGGCAATCGACAATGCGCCCACGATAGCTCCAATCATAATTCTGTTCATGTTGTTTTCTCCCCGATGTCAAAGGTTGCGTGTATTATACCAAAATAGTCCGCCGTTGTCACAGCCGCGCGCAATGCGCGTATCACATGGCGCCCTTCATGGTCAACACGGCGAACACCGTTCTTATGCAAATCCAGATATCCATCCATGGCGACCAGTTCATCACGTAATACACATCAAAGGCGACGCGCTTGATGTAGTCCGTCCTGCTGCGGCCGGAGCACTGCCAAAGGCCCGTTATGCCCGGACGCACGCGCGAAAATATTTCATAATCGTCGCCATAGTACTTGACCTCTTCCTTCACTATGGGACGCGGGCCGACAAACGACATCTCACCCGCTATGACATTGAAAATCTGAGGGATCTCGTCCAACGATGTCTTTCTCAGAAAGTTTCCTAGCGGAGTCACGCGCGGATCGTGTTCAAGTTTGAAGTTCGCCGCGTATTCCGCCGTCAAATCAGGGTTGGCGTCAAGCAGTTCCTTAAGCCGCCTGTCTGCATCCGCATACATGGTGCGGAACTTCCATATCCTAAACGGGCGGCCGCGTTTGCCAAGCCTTTCATGGCGAAAGAACACAGGACCCTTGCTGGTAAGCTTTATCAGCACAGGAATAACCGCAAAAAACGGCAGCGACAGCAAGAGAGCTATAGTCGAAAGGACGAAGTCGACAAGATGCTTTTCCCATCGAAGCGCCTTCATTCGCAGCTGATTCATCATTTCAAGCCCGCCGACCGAACCGATCAAGACGGCATGGGAACCCAATACGGGGAATACATCGCGCCTTGGCAGATATTCCACATAGTTGAACCATTTCGCATAGTCGCGAAGCTGCACGCGAAACAGCCGCTCGTCCTGGCACGCCAACAGTATCTTGACATCGTGCGCCTGCGATACGGGTATTATGTCGCGAAGATGATCCTCGTCAAATCGCAGCACTATATTCAAACCTATGTACGGGTTGTTCGACAATATCGCCGCCACATGGTTGGCGGAAACGCCGCTGCCGGCGAGGGCTACTGGTATCTGGCATATGCGCAGCTTGAACAGGACATATCGCACTATATTGCGAAAACTCTGGGCGAAAAGCCCCACTACGACACCTGAGACGCCTATTATGAATCGCGAATATTCCAAGTTGTGGCGCGCAAAACCCAGAAACGCCATCATGAACAAATGCGAAAACAGGGATGCTGCGAACAGCCGTCTGAACTCCTCTACCGGCGAAAGCGGCATTGCGGGATACATCCAATTGCCATGGTAAAGGCGTATGGCCGCATTCACCAAAATAAACAAAGGTGCTATAGGCCAGAGATTCCAGTAGTGATGGGCGTGATACGAGCCAAAGCCGAAGGCCTTGTAGAAATAGACTAAAGTCACCCAGACGACCGTCAAGCAGAACGCATCCGACAGCACCAGCGCAACTACGCGCAACCTGCCGCCCAATTGTCCGCCAAAGATTTTATCTGTCTTGGTTTCGTCCATCCGGAAGATATTATATCATTTGCCAGGCAAACAGCCAAGTGCCGAAAGCGCCTCTTTCATACCCCTGGCAAACCTGTCTTTCGAGAACCGTTTTGCATTATCGCGGCATGCCGAAGAAGACCAGCTTCGGCCTTCGAACTCTTCAATCGCATTGCACAGCGATTCGACAGTCTGCTCCTTGAAGAAGAGCCCCGTCTCGCCACCGACTACCGTCTCCATCGCACCCCCGGCGCCAAAAGCGATTACCGGCGTCCCTGCGGCTTGGGCCTCTACAGGCACTATGCCGAAATCCTCCAGCCCGGGGAACAGCAGCGCCTTCGCATGCGCATACAAGTCGCGCATTTCTTCATCCGTCACATTGCCGCCTCCTGCAACTACCAGCCGGCGACCCGTTCTGCGGCAGGCCTCCTTCGCCAAGTCGAGCCTTTTGTATTTGACGGGTGCACCGGCGAATAGATAGTAGTCCGACCTCTCTCCATCTCTCAGACCCGAAAAGAATTCCACTGCCACAGGCGGATGCACCACACGCGCTTCGCGGCCGTAAATGCGCTTTATGCGCTCGGCCACGAACGCGGAATTGGCGATGAACATATCTACGGATTCGGCGCTTCTCAGGTCTTCACGCCGCAGATAGCCCGTGAAAAGCTTCATGGATATCTTACCGGCGACACCTGCCGAACGATAGTACTCGTCATACATGTCCCACAAGTAGCGCATCGGCGTGTGGCAATAGCAGACATGCGTCGCTCCTTCCGGCTTCCTGACCCCTTTTATCGGACCCGACTCGCTGGATATCAGCAAATCGTATCCGTCCAGCTTGAGCAAACGCGACGCCAACGGCATCAAAGGCAGATATGCTTGAGGATATCGCCGCCCGAACGGCATGCCGGCGATAAACGACTCTCCGACCCTATGGCCGTCAAGAAGCCCATGCATCTTGCTAGATACGAACGCATGGGTGAACACGTCGGCCGCGGGGAACATCTCCGCCAAGGCCGACAACACCTTCTCTCCGCCTCTGACGTTGGTGAGCCAGTAATGAAGAAGCGCCACATTCATCTTTTTTCCCCGGTATCGTCCGCGAGGCTTCGCATCATTGCGATTTCGGGGCACACAAACGGATTTGTGTGCTTTGCGCAGTTTATGCAACCCGTATAAAGTTTGTGCATTATCTTCGTCTTCGGTATCTGCACAAACCCGAGCGACGAAAAGAACTCTGGCGCAAACGTGAGCGCGACGACATCCCTCGGGCCAAACCCGGAGACGCGGCCAATCACAGCATCGACAAGCGCCCTGCCTATTCCCCGGCGGCGAAAGGCGCTTTTGACCACCAAAGATTGAACCTCGACCGTGGCGGACCTAGCGTCGCCAAGTTCGGGATGCACTTGATATGTCGCGCACCCCGCTATTTCTCCGCCCGCTTCTGCGACAAAGAACCTGTCGATGTTTTCGACGATATTCCCCACCGAACGCGAGATAAGCTGATCGCGATTCAAGTGTATCATCGCGAAGATCTTTTCTACATCGGCGAGCCTTGCAGCCCTTATGAGGAAATCGGCGGACATCTTCACCCCTCGTCTCTCAGACGATTTTCGCCAGTTTTTCGGCAAGACCGATGTAAGTCGCAGGGGTCAGCTTGAGCAGACGCGCCTTGTCGGCTTTCGGCAAAGGCAGCGCCTTTACGAAATCCTGCATTATTTCGGCCGTAACGCGGCGCCCCCGGGTAAGCTCCTTGAGGCGCTCGTATGGATGGTCCATGCCGACCTTGCGCATGACTGTCTGTATAGGCTCGGCGAGGACCTCCCAGTTGCGGTCGAGGTCTTCGGCGAGACGGCCCTCGTTCAATTCTAGCTTGCCGAGACCCTTCATCGTGGATCTTACCGCTATCAGCGTATAGCCGAACCCGACACCCATGTTGCGCAGCGTTGTGGAGTCAGTCAAGTCGCGTTGCATTCTCGAAATCGGCAGCTTGCGCGCCATGAACCCCATGACTGCGTTGGCGAGGCCCAGATTGCCCTCCGAATTCTCGAAATCGATGGGGTTCACCTTGTGGGGCATCGTCGAGGACCCGATTTCGCCCTTCACGGTGCGCTGCTTGAAATAGCCCATCGAGACATACGTCCACACGTCGCGGTCGAAATCGAGCAGCACGGAATTCCACCTTTCGATGGCATCGAAAAGCTCGGCAATGCCGTCGTGGGACTCGATTTGCGTCGTAAGGCGGTTCTGTCTCAGGCCGAGCGATTCTATGACCTTGCGCGAAACGGCCTCCCAGTCAAGCGCGGGATAGGCCGAAAGATGCGCATTGAAGTTACCCACCGCGCCATTCATCTTGGCGGGCATCACAAGGCGGTCGATTTCGGCGGCCTGGCGGCGAAGGCGCGCCACCACCACGGCGAGCTCCTTGCCGACGGTCGTGGGCGAGGCCGGCTGGCCGTGCGTATGGGCGAGCATCGGCACGCCTGCGTACTCCTTGGCCATTTCGGCGATCTTGCCGGTCATTTCGTCCATCGCTCCGCGCAGCACCGCCTTGCCGTCCCTGAGCATGAGGGCGTGGGACATGTTGTTTATGTCCTCGCTCGTGCAGGCGAAATGTATGAACTCGCTGCGGCTTTCGAGCGACGTACCCGCGACCTTCTCTTTAAGGAAATATTCGACGGCCTTGACATCGTGGTTTGTCGTGCGCTCGATCTCCTTCACCCTGGCGGCGTCGGCAGGCGAAAACGACGAGGCTATCTCGCGGAGCGCCTTGCGCTCGACCTTGGAGAGAGGCTTGCACTCTTTCACCTCTTTGGCATCGCAGAGCGCCTCGAGCCACGTGCACTCGACGAGTACGCGCCGCTTTACGAGCCCGTATTCAGAAAACACCTCCTGCAGTTCGTTGCACTTGGAGGCGTAGCGTCCGTCAAGGGGACTGATCGCCAAAAGAGCGGCTGTGTCGTTTGATGTATTCATTGTCTTGTCTCGTTTTGGAATATTGCGCGGCAGTAGATTCCGCTAGGACACGGCAAAGCACGACCCTCAAGCAGCATCTCGCCGCTTTCGAGCTTTGCCGAAGGGAACAGCTGGCCCATAATGTTGCAGGCCACGACAGGCGACAGGCCTGGCGTGTGGGACGAAAACAGCACGTAACGCGGGGCGTCGGACAGCAAATCGCGAACCAGACCGAGCGTCTCCTTGAGATCGCGTTCAATCTTGTACATTTCGCCGCCCGCCCCTCGCCCGAAAGTAGGCGGATCGAGAACTACGGCATCATACCGCCGCCCTCTGCGAAGCTCGCGCTTCATGAACTTGTGGGCGTCGTCAACGATCCAGCGCACCGGCTTGTCGCCGAGCCCGTTGAGCGCCGCATTCTCCCTCGCCCATTCGACCATGCCCTTCGACGCGTCCAGATGGCACACCTCGGCGCCGCCGAGCGAAGCCGCCATGGTAGACCCGCCCGAATAGGCGAAAAGATTCAGCACTCTGGCGCCGGACGAATTGGCGCGAAGCCACTTCCACTGCGCACGCTGCTCTGGGAATATGCCGAGATGGCCGAAATCCGTCCCACCAAGCTTGAACTTGACGCCGGCCGTTTCGATCGTCCAGCTCTTGGGCAGATTGGCGCGATTGTGCCAGCGATTGCCGTCCTCGCGGTCGAACGCCGCGTCGGCGCGGGCCCATTCCGTCTCCGGAAGCATCGGCCGCCACAGCGCCTGCGAGCACGGCCTGGCCAGCACGTAGCGGCCGAACCGCTCCAGTTTGCGTCCGTCGCCGGAATCGATGAGCTCGTAGCCGTCGGTCACTTCGACATCTCCGCGTCGTAGTCCACGCGCAGCGGTATGGCAGGCAGGCAATCGTGCGAAGAGATTGCATTCGAGAGCTCGGCCGCCTTGTCCTCGTCATACCACCAATAGGCGAATATCGAATCTTCGTTCGCATACTTACCGAGAACCGCGTCAGGCATGCCGAACTTGTTCCAGTAGAGAAGCCTCGTCTCTGCGATGTTCCAAAGCAGCACATACGGCACCTGCTCGGCGACAAGAGCGTCGATTTTGCGGTAGGCGTCCACCCTGTCGCGCATGAGCATCATGCCCTTCTCTGCCTGAATCAGCTCGTCCACCTCGGCGGACTTGAAACCGGTGATGTTGTTGGAGCCTTTGCGGTCGGCCTCGGAGGAAAGCCATGTGATTTCGGGGTTGCGGAACACCGTGCCGCCCCACGACGCCCACGTCATCTCGAAGTTGAAGCCGTCCATGTCGCGCATCCACCCCGCGAAATCCTTGCGGGCGATACTCATCTTTATGCCGCACTGCTCGAGGGCGTGGTTGAAGAGCGAGAGGAATTTGTCTTCGGATGTCGCACGGGAAAGGAACGTGAAGCGGAATTCGCGGCCATCCTTCTCCAGCACGCCTTTGGCGTTCTTCTTCCAGCCGGCCTCGGCGAGGAGCGCCTTAGCCCCCTCGACATCGTACTTGAACTCGGGGTTGTTGCACGGATGCTCGTCGTCATAGAGGTCGGTATAGAACGATTTCAGCAGAAAATACTCGCCGAACATCATGGTCCTGTTCATCGTCTCGCGGTCCACCAGCATCGCCATGGCCTTTCTGACGCGCACATCGTCGAACGGCGGCTTGCGCATATTCATCGCAAAGCCCTGGAAGCCAACAGGATTGTGGTTCTTCACACGGCGCTTGAGTATCCAGTTGCGGTCGAACTTCTCGCCGTGCGTCTCGCCGCCCATTATTCTGGCGGTGTAGACGGGATATACGTCTATCGTCTTTTTCTTGAGCGCTTCGAAAGCGTTTTCGTTGTCCACATAATACCGCATCACGAGACGGTCGAAATTGCACACCCCCACGCTTGAAGGCATGCCGCTGCGCCACCAATTGTCAGCGCGCGAAAATTCCGTTTCGACCTGCTCGGCTATCCGCGACAGCTTGTAGGCGCCGCAGACGGGCGCGCCCACGAGGTCGAGCTTGTTGAAGTCCTGATTCTCGAACGCATGTTTCGGCAGTATGTAGAAGAACCCTACATGCTGAAGGTCGCGCCAGTCCTTCTCGGAGCCCGGCTTTTTGCGGAAGCGCACCGTGCGGACATCTACGATCTCGGGGCTCTCGAACTTGCCGAGCTGCATCTTCCACGGGCCGGTGTCGTTCTTCGGGTCCATGACCATGTCGAAAGTCCATTTGACATCCTCGGCCGTGACCGGCCGGCCGTCGCTCCACTTGGCGCGCTCGTCGATGACGAACACGAATTCCTCACCGTCGTCCGAAACGGCCCAATATCTGGCCAGCCCGGGCACGAAGTCAAGCGTTTCGGTATCGGTCGAGATCAGGTTCTCGTACATCAGCCCGAACGTCATCATCGTATACGTGTTGGTGTCGACATATCCGTTGAGGCTCTTCGGCGCCTGAGCGCCGTTGAAGCGTATCGTGCCGCCCTTTCTGGCGTGGGGCGAAGCCACGCGGTCGGGCTCGTCCTTCCAGTCGGCGGCGGGATACCAGGTCAATGCGGCCAGCATCAATGCGACAAACGAATTCACAGCACTCCTTTCAGGCGTTCGATGGCCTCGATTACATTTTCACGGGAATTGAAAGCTGATATGCGGATGAAGCCCTCTCCGGCCTTGCCGAAGCCTGCTCCCGGCGTGGTCACTATGTTGGCGCGCTTGAGAAGCCTGTCGAAGAATTCCCACGAATCGCCCTTGACGTCGACCCACAAATACGGCGAGTCCTCCCCGCCCGCGACGGTGTAGCCCAGCTCTTCGAGCGCTTTGCGCATCAGCTTGGCGTTGCCGAGATAGAAATCTATCGTGGCCTTCGTCTGGGCCTGTCCCTCGGGCGTATAGATCGCCTCTGCCCCTCGCTGCGTTATGTAGCTGGCGCCGTTGAACTTGGTGGTCTGCCTGCGCGTCCACATCGGACGCAACTCCACGCTCGTGCCGTCCGCCGCGTACGCGCACAGTCCCTTCGGCACCACCGTGTAGCCGCAGCGCACCCCCGTGAAACCCGCCGTCTTCGAATAGCTCCTGAACTCTATCGCACAGCTCCTCGCCCCGTCGCACTCGTATATGGAATGTGGGATTCCCGGCGTCCTTATGAACGCTTCGTAGGCCGCGTCGAAAAGTATGAGCGCCTTGTTCGCGTTGGCCCAATCGACCCACGACTGGAGCTGCGCCCTGGTGGCGACCGCCCCTGTCGGATTGTTCGGGTAGCACAGATACACGATATCGGGCTGCACGCCCCGAGGCAGGTCGGAAGGCATCGGCACGAAGCCGTTCGCCGCCGTGCACGGCAGAAGCGCTATGTCGCCGCGCCCCGCCATGGTGTTCGTGTCCACATAGACCGGATACACGGGATCTCCCACCGCGACCTTGACATCCTGCGCGAACAGCTCCTGTATGTTGCCGCAGTCGCACTTCGCCCCGTCCGACACAAGGATCTCGTCCGATTCTATGCCGATTCCGCGATCCTGGAAGTCGAACTTCGCTATCTTGTCGCGCAGAAAGGCGTAGCCTTGCTCCGGCCCGTAGCCGTGAAACGCGGCGCGTCCGGCCTCGTCGTCCACCGCCTTGTGCATGGCCTCGATGACCGCTGGGCAGAGCGGCTCGGTCACGTCGCCTATGCCCAGGCGTATGACCTTCGCCCCCGGATTCGCCTCGAGATGTGCCGAGACGCGGTGGGCGATCTCTGCGAAAAGATATGTGGGTTTGATCTTCGCGTAGTTCTCGTTTACATGGAGCATGTCAGTGTTCCTCGGAAGAAGTGTTTTCCTTGTCCTGTTCCCGCGGCAGATAGCCTGGTATGCACGCAAGCGCCGCGTAAAAGAGCGTCAAAATGGCCGGAGAGCGCAACGGACAGTCGCCGAACGCGTGCACAAGCGGAATCGTCGCGGCGACAAGAGCGGCGAACGCCGCGCCCGGCAGGGCAAAGAACGATTGCGGAGGCGGCGGTTGGCGCTTGACAGGCAGAAACCTTACACCCTTCGAAAGCGTTATCCACGATCTGCCCACGGGCAGCATCAGCAGCACGACCGCGGCGACGAGAAGGCCGTATCCGACAAGGCCGTGCTCGGCAAGAAACTGCAGGTGGTCGTTGTGCACATGGGCGGACCCCGGCGAACGGTATGTGCCCGCGGGGATCATTTCGTCGCAGATTCTCGCGTATCCCCAACCGCCGCAGCCGAAGAGCAGATGCTCGCGCCATATCTGCGTCGCCATCGTGGTGTGGTTCTCGCCGCGCCCGGTGACGCGATCGAGCGTGCCGCGCGAATCCACCGTCTTCATCTCGCGGTGCACGCCGTCAGGCATGAACAAGGCCACCGCTATGGCAATCGACATGACGATCAGCGCATGGAATGCGCCTGCCTTCACCCTCTCGGCCTTAGAAAGCCGCGCTAGAGACACCACCATCGCGTGGGCGAACAGCAAGACCGCCGATACCGAGACCAGCATTATCGCCGCGCGCGACAGGGTATTCACCGCCGCTAAGAAGTTGATGGCCATCGGAATGAAATAATAGTTCTTCATCCAGAACAGTTTGTGCCGCGGAATGCGCCCCTTCTGCCTCGTCTGCTCTATCTCGCGGCGCACATAGTCCACCTTGCTGCGCCACTGCGCGACCGAAAGGCAGAACATGACCGCGAAATAGTCCCCTGCCATGTTGGGATAGCCGAATGTCGAGAAGAAGAAGGTGGGGTTCTTGGAGTTGTCGGCCCATAGCGGTCCGGGAGCCTCCGCGATCATCTGCACAAACCCCAGCACGGCCAGCGCGACGCTGTTCCAGATCAGCATCTCGACCAGCAGGCGCTTCCCGCTTCTCGTAAGGGCGTGCCTGGCGATCACGGCCGTCGGCAGCGCGGCGAGGAACCACTGTAGCACGTTATAGTGCCATTTCGGCTCGATGCAGTACGGAATGATCTTCACCGGCGGCGTGAACCCGACATTGGAGAACGGCACGCACATGAGCGCGAGAAACGCCACCGACACCCATGTCAGGGGATCGCGCGACACGCCCTTCCAGACGCGGCATCTCGCCTCGCTCGTAGTCTCGCCCTCATGCTTCTGCGGAAAGCACAGCCCAATCTCCACCATGAACGCGACCAGCCACGGCAAGACAGGCCTCACCACGCTGTTCACGCACCCGCCATACAGCCAGGCGAGGACGCCGGGCACCAGAAAAACGAAAACGACCGCTATGTTTTTATGCAAGAACGACATGCTTTATGACCTCCGCCGCCGCATCATCTTCGGCGACCTTGCAAACCTGCTTGCCTTTGACGTACAGCAAAAATTCGCCATTTCCCCCGCACAACGCCACATCGGCGCCCTTCGCCTCGCCGGGACCGTTCACCACGCATCCCATGACGGCGACATGCGGGAACCCCTCCGGCCTGCCCATCTTCAGATAGAGTTTCTCCAGCTCCTCCTCGACTCTGGCGGCCACCTTGAAGACATCGGCCTTCGTCCGCCCGCAAGTCGGGCACGACGTTATCGAAGGGCCCGCGGGCTTCATGCCGAGCGAACGCAGGATTTCGGTGCCAACCCGAACCTCGCGCTCGGGCGCGTCGGTGAGCGAAACGCGTATCGTGTCGCCAAGCCCCTCCGCGAGCAGTATCCCCAGCGCGACCGAACTCCTCACCGTGCCGGGCAGAAGAGTGCCAGCCTCGGTGACGCCGAGATGCAGGGGACAGTCAGTCACCTCTGCAAGAAGCCTGTATGACGCCAGCGTGTCGGCCACGTTCGACGCCTTCACCGAAATCACTATATCGCGGAAATCCTCGTCTTCGAGCAGTTTCACGTGGCGCATCGCCGACTTTACGAGCGCCTCCGGTATCGCCTGGCGCAGATATTGCGCGCCTTTCGAGAAATCGGGCGCCAGGTCTTTCTCGACGCTGCCGAGATTCACGCCTATGCGTATCGGCACGCCGCGCTCTTTCGCCGCCCTTGCCACCGCCTGCACCCTGTCGCGGGCTCCTATGTTGCCGGGATTCAGCCTCAACGCGTCCACCCCCGCTTCGATCGCCGCGAGGGCGCAGCGGTAGTCGAAGTGTATGTCGGCCACGAGCGGAATGGACGTTCTGCGCTTCACTTCGCCCAGCGTTTTGGCGGCTTCCACGTCCGGAACCGTCAATCGCATCAAGTCGCAGCCAAGCGCCGCACAGCTCTCGACCTGGCGCACGAGCGCCTCCGCATCGTGCGGCTCGGCGTTCGCCATGGACTGCACGCTGACGGGCGCGCCGCCGCCTATCGGCAGCGCACCTATCTTGAATGATCTTGTCTCGTTTCTTGAATGCATATTCGCGTAGTGTGTATTATACCAAAAACCACCGCCCTGCGATAGTAGGGCGCGCGGGAACCGCCAAGGCCCCCATGTACGCGTCATTGCCGGACTAGAGGCAGAGCCGGTATATGGCGGCGACATCGTCCTCGGTTAGAGGCTTGAACGCGCCGAGCGTGTTGCCGCAAAGATTCATTGTCTTTACGAGAAGCGGAATATCCTCCTCCTTCGCGCCCAGCTCCGCGAAGGTAAGCGGCATGCCGAGCGACTTGAGCCATGCGCGGAACGCCGCGATGCCGTCCAGCGCCGCCTTTTCGTCGCTCTCGCCCACGCCGACGCCGAAGACGTTGCGCGCGAACCGGGCGAACCTCGCGTCGTCCGCATCATGCACGAAAGCCATCCAGGCCGGCATGACCACGGCGAGCCCCGCGCCGTGCGCGCAGTCGTAGAGCGCCGAAAGCTCGTGCTCGATACCGTGGCTCGACCAGTCCTGCACGCGCCCCGCGCCGCAGATGTCGTTGTGAGCGAGGGTTCCTGCCCACATGATGTTTGCCCTCGCCTGGTAGTCGTCGGGATTCGCCATCACCTTCGCTCCTTCCTCGACAACGGTGCGCATGACCGCCTCGCACAGGTTGTCCGTGAGCGCGACGTCCTTGGTCGGCGAGAAGTATCGTTCG
>ONWT01000101.1 GCA_900321575.1 uncultured Lentisphaerota bacterium
CGAGCTTGAGCAGAACGTGCCTTTCCCAATAGACGAGATGGTCTGCGACCGCCAGGTTCTCGGCGATACCGACAACGGCGACAAGGCCGTGATGATCGTCGCCGCCAAGACCGAGCAGGTCGAAGCCATAACGGACGCCATCGCCTCCGCCGGTTTCCGTCCCGAGCTCGTCGATGTCGCGCCTCTCGCTTTCGCCAACGCCGTCAATGAGGCTTCCGGGGGCGACGAGAGCTGCAAGATACTTCTCGACATCGGTGCGAAGACGACCTCTCTCATAATCGTCGAGGGCACGAAGCTCTACAACCGCTCCATACCGATCGCCGGCAACAACATAACCCGCGATATCGCCCAGGCGCTCGGGTGCAGTCCCGCCGAGGCCGAGCAGATCAAGCGCGAAAAAGGCTACGTGTCGCTCGGCGGTGTGGCCGAAGACGAGGACGCCGTCGCCGATCGCGTGGCCAAGGTCTGCCGCGCCGTGATGAGCCGTCTTCTCGCCGAAATAAACAGAAGCGTCAACTTCTACCGCTCCCAGCAAGGCGGCGGCGCCCCCCAGAAACTCTTTCTCACGGGCGGCACGGCGCTCCTGCAGCAGATCGACCAGTTCTTCGGCGAGTCGCTGCACTTGGAGGTGGAGTTCTTCAATCCGTTTTCGTTCGTGTCGGCAGGCCATGCCGTAGACCAGTCCGCCCTCGGGGTCGATGGCGCGATGCTTACGCCGACCGTCGGTTTGGCCCTGCATATGGCCGACCGTGCGAAGTTCGCGATAAACCTCCTGCCGCAGTCGATCATAGCCGCCCGCGCCGAGAAGGCGAAGATACCCGTCGTCGCCGTTGCGGGCGCGATGGTTGTCGCCGCTTCGGTGCTGATGCTTCTTGCCGTCGGCCGCCAGTCGGAGATAGTCCAGAACACCTACGATGCGGTCGAGGCCAAGCTTGACGTGCTCAAGGGCTACGAGAAGAAAATGAAGGCGGCCGAAGAGTCCGCCGAGTCCGCGAAGGCGAAGTCCGACGAGATGCTCGCTCTCATGGGCGCGAGGTTCAAGACGTGCGTCCGTCTCGACGCCGTCCGCAAGACCCTCGCCCCTGGGCGCATGTGGATCGAGCGCTGGGAACCCGGGCGCATAACCATACGCGGCTGGAAGGACGTTCTCGACGCCTACGAGTCGATCGAGGTCGCCAACAACGGCGGCAAGCGCAAGACCGTCTCCGAAATCGTCGCCGCCAGGCTCAAGACGCTTTCGAGCATAATCGAACCCGACAGCGTGCGTATCGCCGACATGACTACGCTCGGCAAGAACGCGTCTATCGAACAATTCACAGTGGAGCTTAAATTCAAATGAACAAGTCGAAGATAATACTCGCCTCAATCGGCGGCGCGACTTTGCTCGTGACGCTCGTCATGGCGTATCTCATATGGAGTGCGGTTTCGGAGAGAAGCGAACGTCTCGAAGAGCTTGACGGCGCCGTCCAGACGGCGAACAAGCTCTCCAAACTGCCGGTATATCCCGGCCCGGACAGCATCAAGGCCTACGAAGAGAATGCCGCGGCGTACGATGCTTGGCGCGAAGATGCGCGAAAGGTCTGTGCCGTCGGCGACAAGGTTTTCGAGCCGACGACTCCGCCGGCGCTGAAGGCGTTTCTCGTCGAAGACGCCCGCAGGCTTTCCGCCCTGCCCGGCGGTGTGGACGGGTTTATCGTGAAGAGCGAATTCCCCTTCGGCTTCCGCGATTACGTGCTCGACGGCAAGCTGCCCGCGCAGGAAGACCTCGCCCGTCTTCAGCGCGAATGGAACGACATGGCCACCGTCGTGGAGATTCTTTCGAAGAGCGGCGTCATCGAGATAACCGACCTCTCCCTCGCGGCCGCCGCGCCTGCGCCCGTCGCCGAGCCCAAGCCGAACGCCCGCCAGAAGAAGGGTCCGAAGCCGCCCAAGGCCGCCGCCCCGGCGGACGACGCGAACGCGCCGCTCGTGACGCGGATCAATGTGGACTTCCGGGCGATGCCGCAGGGTATCGTCTCGGCTGCGAATCTGTTTATGACGTCGCGCCGCTTCATTGTCGTGGACGACATGGTCTTTTCGCATGAG
Source organism: uncultured Lentisphaerota bacterium (assembly GCA_900321575.1). GTDB lineage: Bacteria > Verrucomicrobiota > Kiritimatiellia > RFP12 > UBA1067 > UBA1067. The sequence continues at coordinate 2,086 of ONWT01000101.1, forward strand.
CGCGACGAACTCTCCGAGAAGCTCGGCGGCGACGCCAAGAAGGCCGGCGAGCAGCCCGGCCGCCGCGGCCGCCGCGGCCGCCGCGCCCGCCAGGAAGAGGCCGAGGAGGAGGCCGCCGAAAGCGCCATGACCGGTGTAGTGACCGATCCGCAGACCGCGCCGGCGTTCAAGGTTTCAATGAAGATCTCGGTCTACGACTTCCGCTCGGCCGAGACAGCCAAGACGGAGGATCAGCAATGAAAAAGTCCAGCGGCAATTTCTTCACGCAGCACTATGACTGGCTCGCGCTGGCCGTGGCTATCGTCGCGCTTGCGTTCGCTGCCTTCTATTTCGTGAAAGCGCTCGGCGAAGACGGCGAGACCAGCGCCGCCGCCGAAGTGCGCCGTATCGACGCCCGCAAGCCGAGCTCCAGCGGCGTCGAGGCGGCCGACATGTCCATCTACCAGCTCATAACGCGTACTTCGAAGGCGCCTGTGCGCCTGGGGGATGTGGACCCCAAGGGCTACAGCTTCCTCGCGAGCGACAAGCGCGTGTTCTGCGCAAAGAGCGACTGCCACGCGCCGATTCCGCCGGACTCCAAAGTCTGCCCTGTCTGCAACGAGACCCAGCCCGAGGAGGAAGCTCCGCAGGTCGTGCTTGACGCCGACGACGACGGCCTTCCCGACGATTGGGAGCGCAAGTTCGGTCTCAACCCCGGCAATCCTGACGATGCCGACGAAGATCTCGACGGCGACGGATTCACGAATCGCGAGGAGTTCGAGGCCGGTACGGACCCGACCGATCGCGACAGCCATCCCGACTATCTCGATTCGCTTACGGTCAAGCTGCCGCTCAAGCAGACGACGCTGCCGTTCTATCTCAGAAGCTACATGAAGACGCCAGGCGGCATGAAGCTCGAGTTCGTCAACCCGAAGGAGCGCAACGACTACGGCACGCTCGGCAGAACGTATTCCGTCTATACGAACGCCGAAATCGGCGAGACGGGTTTCTCCGTAAAGAGCTTCGAGCAGAAGGAGCGCACCGTCAAGATCAAGGGCGGCGGCGGCGCCACCCGCAAGATCGACGTCTCGTTCGCCACGATCGAGCGCAAGAGCGACGGCCGCCAGATCGAGGTCGCTGTTTCTGGCGACAAGCCCAAGTATGTGCCCGTCGATGTCCAGGCGACGCTCGTCTATGCGCGCGGCCCGGTAAAGGAGTTTACCGTGGTCGCCGGCGACAAGATAACCCTCAACGGCAGCGTATATGCCGTGAAGGATATCAAGTCCGCAGGCAAGGGTGCGCACGTGACGCTTGAAGACGCCTCTGGCAAGAGCAGGACGATAGAAGCACTTGAACAATAAAAAAATTTAGAGTATAATACAAACAGAATACCTCCAAGGAGCATGAGATCGATTATGACGAATCTAAAGACAGTAGCCGCCGTCAGCGCGGCCGTGGCAGTCGTCGCTTACGGATCGCTTGTTTTTGCGCAAGATGATCTCGACGATCTTTTGAGAGACCTCGAAAGCGAAGTTATGGGCGAGAGCGCCGAACCCGCTGACGAACCCGCCGCCGGGCCAGAGGCCGAGCCAGCGCCCGAGGCCGCCGATGAAGAGGCTCTCGCGCCCGAGGAGGCTGGTGACGAAGAAGAGAGCGTCGACGGCGAAGTCGAGCCGGAGGCCGGCGACGAGACCGAAGACGCCGAAGAGCCCGAGGGTGATGAGCCCGAAGAGGCCGCCGAAACCGAAGACGAGGCCGAGGAGGAGCCTGTCGAGGACGGCGACGAAACCGAAGAAGAGGTAGAGGATGTCGAGTCCGACGCCGCCGATGAGGAAGAGCCCGCTGCCGACGAGGAGCCTGCTGTCGAGGAGGCGACAGAAGAGCCCGAGGAGGTTGCCGAGGTAGAAGACGAAGACACGAGCGCTCCTGCTGACGAGGAGCCCGTCGCCGAAGAACCCGCGCCTGCGGCCGAAGAGCCTGCTCCTGTTTCCGCCGAAGAGGTTGACGATGCTGTTTCGCTGCTCGCTCAGATAGCGGCGGAGGTCGCCGACGAAGAAACGCCCTCACCCGCCGCCGCGACGCCTGCCGCCGCGACCCCGGCCGCCGCAGTAGCCGCTAAGCCTGCGCCCGTCGTGGCGAAGCCCGTCCCGAACGAGCCTGATGCGGAACTTCTGGCCAACGTGACCGCTACGGAGAAATTGCGCCGTACCGCCTATGATGCCCAGGCCAAGCGCGAGATTGTCGCGGCCCGTGCCGCGCTCTCTTCAGGCGACAACCTCGAGGCGTCGAAGCGCTATGCGCTCGCTCTCAAGCTTTTGAACGACAGCCCCGCCACTAAGAAGCTGCGCCGCGAGTGCGAGCAGGGTATCGCCGAGAGCCTTTACCGCGCCGCGATCGAAGAGGATCGCCTCGGCCGCCGCGGCAATGCGACCGAACTCATGAACCGTGCTCTTTCCATGCGCCACCCGAAGGCCCGCAAGCAGCTTGAGGCGTGGAACCGCGCCGGCGACCCCAACGCCAACAAGAAGGAGTTGGAGGATATCAAGCACCGCCGCAACGACGACGACTACAAGGCGATGCGCGTCAAGAACCAGCGCCATCTCAAGCGCGCCCGTCAGCTTCTCGCGGTCAAGGATATCGATCGCGCCCTCGACGAGTGCGAGCTGGTGCTCGTGAACGATCCGTACAACCAGGAGGCGCTGCGCCTCAGAAACGCGATCCAGAAGAAGCGCGCGCTGATTCTCAACCAGGAGTTCAAGGTGACGCGCGATGCGATGATTGCCGATGTCGAGCGCGCGTGGCGTCCGGTCTACGCGCCCAACGCCCGCGACATTGACGAGATGTCGTCCTCGACCGTCAAGAGGTCGGTCGGCGAAGATCCGGAGCGCTCCGTCGAGCAGTCCATCCGCCAGAGAATGAAGGAGATGATGCTGCCGACGATTTCGTTCAAGCCGCCGGCGACGATCATCGACGTGGTGGAGTTCTTCCGCGCGGCTTCGAAAGATTTCGACCGTCCCGACATTCCGCTCGACCAGCGCGGCTTCAACTTCGTGTTGAGAACGCCCGAGCAGCTCGTCTCGCAGGCGGCCGCCCCCGAGCCGGAAGACAGCGACGACTTCACCTCTACCGGCGATGACGAACCGGAGCCTGCGGGGCAGGCCGGCGTGCCGGTGATACCGATGATCACCGCCAGCAACATTCCTTTCGACGAGGCCCTCAAGCTTGTCTGCGATTCGGTCGACTACAAGTATACCGTCAGCGGACGTATCGTCATGGTCATGCCTAAGTCGATGTCCATCGAGGCTATGATCACCCGCAACTATCCTGTCATGGCCGCATTCATGGAGAAGATGGACTCCGTCTCCGACGAAATGAAGGAGCTCCAGTCTTCCGGCTTCGGCAGCGGGCGCGGCGGCAGCCGCAGCAGCGACGATGAAGAAGAGAGCAAGGAACAGGACTGGAAGGCCGTCTTCTCCGCTCTCGGCGTGCAGTGGCCCGAAGGCAGCTCGATCTTCTACATGAAGGCCACGGGCAAGCTTCGCGTCAAGAATACCGAAGAGAACCTTGCCGAACTCGAAAAGGCCCTTGTCGAACTCAACGCCGAGCAGAAGCTCGTCGAGATCGAGGCCCGCTTCGTCGAAGTCAGCCAGCAAGACCTCAACTCCCTCGGCTTCGAGTGGATTCTCAACAGCGACTATACCCTCGGCAGCGGCGGCTGGCTCGGCGACAAGCTCGGCGTCAAGAAGGGCGGCTTCGTCCCCAGCAACTCCTCCACGACTTCGAGCGGTACTGTCGCCGGCGCCGGCGGTAGCATGAGCGGGAGCGTCGAGACCAGCAAGGTCGCTCCCGGCGACACGAGTGGCGCCACATGGACCCGCGGGGCCGCCGGTATCACTGGTTCGGCCGGCGTCTCGGCGATGGACGGCAACAACTACGGTATCCGCAACCGTTACCTCTCAACCGACAGCAACCACATCTCGGGCAACAGCAACTCGCAGAACGACCAGTTCATGCGCGTGAACGCGTTCCTCGGCAAGGCCGACCTCTCGATGATACTGCACATGCTCTCGCAGCGCAGCGACACCGACTTGCTCTCCGCGCCGAAGGTCTTGACGCGTCCCAGCAGCCTGGCTGTCATCAAGGTCGTTACCGAATACATCTATCCGACCGACTACGATGTGCAGCTTACCTCCAGCTCGTCCAGCGGCAACCAGTACTCCAGCGGCGGCAGTTCGGTGCTCGCCATTGTCGAGCCCCAGAACTTCACGATGCGCGAAGTCGGCGTGATTCTCCAGGTTACTCCGACCCTCACCGACGACGGCAACCTCATCGATCTCGAGCTCGAGACTCAGGTCGTGGACGAGCCTACGTGGAAGAACTACGGTATGCGCATTCCGTTCTCCGGCAACAACTCGCTGCAGAACTTCCAGGGTATCGGCGACATCTTCTCCGGCCTTGCCGAGTCCATCACCGCAATCGGCAGCGGCATTTCGAGCGAGCTGAGAAAGTGGATCATCCAGACCGAAGTCGATGCCGCGCAGGATGCCCTCGCCGGACTCACCGCGTCCACCTCGGACAACATGACCTACTACGAAGCGCCGATGGAACAGCCGTTCTTCCACAAGCGCGAGATCAAGTCTTCGGTCTCGATCTATCCCGGAGCGACGATCGTCATGGGCGGTCTCATCACCGAGCAGCGCAAGGCTATGGACGACAAGGTGCCGTTCCTCGGCGATCTGCCGTTCATCGGCCGTCTCTTCCGCAGCCATGCCGAGCAGACCGACAAGAGAAACCTCCTGATCTTCGTCACCACGCGTCTTGTCGACGTTCGCGGCCGCGAGGTCTCGGTCTCTGACGGCAACGAGGCCACGACGGCCGAAGTGAAGGCGGCTCCCGAAGCGGCCAACTGACAAATAGAGTCTTATAGACATACAACGAGGCGCGGGCTACCCCGCGCCTTTGTTTGTTTGCGCTCGGTTATTCGAGC
>ONWT01000100.1 GCA_900321575.1 uncultured Lentisphaerota bacterium
CCGATCCCGCTGCCTACCCGCGTCGAGCGTTTCACGGTGAACCGTTCGCCGAACGTCGACAAGAAGTCCATGGATCAGTTCGAGATGCGCACGCACAAGCGTCTTCTCGACATTGTCAATCCGACCGCGCAGACGATCGATGAGCTGAAGAAGCTCAACCTTCCCGCCGGCGTAGACATCACCATCAAGGTCTGAGGAGGGCGAAGATGGAAGGTTTGATAGGCAAGAAGGTCGGAATGACCCAGGTGTTCGATGCCGAAGGCAAGCGCACCTGCGTTACTGTAATAGAGGTCGGTCCCTGCCCTGTGGTGCAGGTCAAGACTCTCGAGAAAGACGGCTACGTCGCGGCCCAGATCGGCTTCGGCGAGCAGAAGGTTCAGCGTCTCACCAAGGCTGTCGCCTGCCACCTCAAGAAAACCGGCACGCTCGAAGGCGGCCTCAAGATGCTCAAGGAGTTCGCTCCTGACGCAGGCGAAGAGGTGAAGGTCGGTGACGTGCTGACCGTCAAGAACTTCGAGGGCGTCAAGTACGTCAGCGTGACGGGCGTCACCAAGGGCCGCGGTTTCGCGGGCGTTCTCAAGCGCTACAACTTCGCCGGCGGCAATATGACCCACGGCGGCCACTCCAAGCGCCGTACTGGCGGTCTTGCGGCTCGCGATCTGCCCGGTTGGATCGAGAAGGGCAAGAAGATGCCAGGCCACATGGGTGATGTGAACCGCACAATCCCGAATCTCGAGGTCGTGCAGATACGTCCCGAAGACAACGCGATTCTCGTCAAGGGTTCGATTCCCGGCTGCCGCAACGGCGTCGTGATCGTGCGCAAGTCCCTCAAGAACAACGCGCTCGCCGCGAAGGCGAAGAAGGGGGCTAAGTAATCATGCAGAAGATTGAAGTCAACGTCGATCAGGCCCAGCTTACGCTCGACAAGGGCGAGCAGGCCGTAAAGGACGCGGTAACCGCGATTCGCAACGCTCTCAGGGCCGGCACGGCCTCCACGAAGGGCAAGGGCGAGGTTTCGGGTTCCAACAAGAAGCCGTGGAAGCAGAAAGGCACGGGCAATGCTCGTGCGGGCTTCCGCCAGAGCCCTGTGTGGCGTGGCGGCGGCGTGGCGCACGGCCCCAAGCCGCGTTGCTACGAGCAGAAGGTCAACAAGAAGGTCATGAAGCTCGCGTTCGCGCGCGCCCTTTCCGACAAGATCGTCGCCGGCGACGTTATCGTGGTCGACGAGTTCTCGTTCGAGGCGCCCAAGACGAAGCTCATGGCGGCTCTTCTCAAGACCCTCGGCGTCGATCGCACCGCCTGCATCGTTCAGAAGGATGTCGACGACACGGTCGTGCTCGTTACGTCCAATCTGCCCCGCGTCGACTATTCGACCGCTCAGGCGCTTGACGTCTACACGGTTCTCGCGAACCGCAAGCTCGTCTGCGACAAGGCCGGTTTTGATGCGCTTCTCGCGCGTATCGCCAAGTAAGGAGAGCCGAAATGACAAGAGCAGAACTCAAAGAAAAGTCGAACGGAATCCTTCTCGACGTTCTCATCACCGAGAAGGGCACGCGTCTCTCCGTCGAGAACCGCTACCTTCTCAAGGTCGCGTCCGACGCGCGCAAGCCGCAGATTGCCGCTGAAGTCGAAAAGGCTTTCGGCGTGCATGTCGTCGCGGTCCGCACCGCCAACATGAAGGGCGGCGTCAAGTATATTCGCGGCACTCGCCGCACGACCGTCGAACCGACCTGGAAGAAGGCCTATGTGACCGTCAAGGCCGGCGAACGCGTCGAGCTCGCATAAGGGAGAACCAAGCAATGGCACTTAAATCCTACAAGCCTCGTTCCCAGGGCATGCGTTTCCGCGTGAGCCCTACGTTCGAGGAGATCACCGAGAAGCGTCCGGTGAAGAGGCTCACCAAGGCCGTCCGCAAGACGGCGGGCCGCGACAACCAGGGCCACATCTCGACCCGTCACCATGGCGGCGGCGTCAAGCAGCGTCTGCGTATCGTGGACTTCAAGCGCACTAAGCAGGGCGTCGAGGCCCTCGTCAAGGATATCGCCTACGATCCCACCCGCAGCGCTTATCTCGCGCTTCTCGAGTATACCGACGGAGAGTTGAGCTATGTTCTCGCTCCCGAAGGGCTCAAGCCCGGCATGAAGGTCATGAACGGACCCAAGGCCGAGGCGACGGTCGGCAACTGCCTGCCGCTCGCGCAGATTCCGCTCGGCATGTTCGTCCACTCCATTGAGCTCGTTCCCGGTCAGGGCGCGAAGGTCGGCCGTTCGGCCGGCAACTCCTGCCAGATCATGGC
>ONWT01000097.1 GCA_900321575.1 uncultured Lentisphaerota bacterium
CAAATTGCCTGTCTGGCGACGCCCAGCATGAGCGCCGCATCGTCTTTCGAAAAAACTCCGCGCGAGAAGACGCGATGAAAGCCCTGCATGAAATGATCAGCCTGTTCGGGCTTCATGAAGCCGATCTCCTGCAGCATCTTCGACCAGTTCTTCATCAGTTGCATCTTCTGCGCCTGCGGGGCCGGAGGCGCTTTTTCGTGCGGCGGCTGATACCGCCCCGAAGCGGTGAAAAACTCATAGCACGTGATAAGCACGGCCTGCGAAAGATTTATGGAGGTATATCCCTCGTCAACCGGAATGCGTATCAGATGGGTGCATTGGGCGATCTCCTCATTGAGAAGGCCTTTGTCTTCACGGCCGAAAACAAGCGCGACAGGTCCTGTCTCGGCCAGAGCGAGTATATCGGCGGAGCAGTCGCGAGGAGCTTTTACGTGCTGACGGTAAAGGCCCTCTCTGGCCGTTGTGCCGACGACAGCCACGCAATCCGCCACGGCTTCTTCAAATGTGGCCGTTTCGCGGCGGTTCGCGAGTATATCGGTCGCGTGCACGGCCAGCCTCTCGCCTTCATCCCACGAATTCTGCAGGTTTGGAGCCGCGAGCACGAGATTGCGTATGCCCATGTTGGCCATCGCCCTGCAGCTCGACCCGACATTGCCGGTATAAAGCGTGCCGACCAGGACTACACGTATGTTGTCAAGCGGATTCACCTCTCGCCCTCCGCATCTTTCGGCGTCTGGCAAAGCACGCCCTCGAACACATAGCGGTAATCCTGCTGACGAGGATCCCACTCGAACATTGCGCATGTGAAGCCGTTTGCGAGGAACATCCAGCGCCCATTGTCCGTCTTGTACATCGTGCCGCTGCCGAGAGTGTTCATACACTGGTATGCTGTGAAACTGGGGCCGCCTTCCATGCGCACCTTTACGCGCAGTTTGGACTTCAGCTCCACCACATTGCCGTTTACCGGCGAAGTCCACTTCGTCGCATGATCCTCGTCGCCATAGCCGTACACTACCGACAGGAACCGTCCGTCATCGTCGACGAACTGCACCATCTGAGTTTCGTGAAACGACACGCAACCGGCCAGAACAACAGCCGCAAGACAGCAAAACACGGTCTTAAAGCATCTCATAGCGCCGCAAGCTTTCTGGCGACGATGCCGCCTACGATCTTGGGGTCCGCCTTGCCCTTCGACAGTTTCATGACCTGCCCGACGAAGAATCCGGCCGCAGCCTTCTTGCCGTTCTTGAAATCCTGCACAGGGCCTGGATTGGCGGCTATCGCCTGATCGACGAACGCCTCCAGCGCAGCCGTGTCGCTGACCGCGCCCAAGCCTCGCTCCTTGACGATCGCTTCAGGATCGCCACCCTTCTCGAATATCTCGGGCAACAGTTCTTTCAGCGTCGGACCATTGATTGTGCCGGCTACGGAAAGCTTGACGAGCGAAGCGAGAGCTTCAGGTGCCATCGCGCACTCGCCGATGGACTTTCCGCTGGCGTTCATGAGAGCCATCACGTCGGACATGTAGAGGTTGCAGAGGACTTTCGCCGCCTTCTTGTCCAACCCCTTCGCGGCGGCTTCGAAATAGTCGGCATTCGCCTTGTGCTGCGAGAGGACCTCGGCGTCATACTCCGCTATGCCGTACTGCTCGATCATTCTGGCGCGCCGCTTCTCAGGCTGCTCCGGCAGAAGTCTGCGCCACTCTTCGATCTGCTCGCGCGAAAGCTCCACCGGCACAAGATCGGGCTCGGGGAAGTAGCGGTAGTCGTGGGCGTTCTCCTTCGACCTCATCGAAGACGTCTCCATCGCCTCGCCATCCCACCGGCGCGTTTCCTGGACGATCGGGATGGAATGCGCCATGCATTCTCTCTGGCGGCGAGCCTCGTATTCAAGCGCAGCGTGAATGCCCTTGAACGTGTTCATGTTCTTGATCTCGACCTTCGTGCCAAGCTTGGTTTCGCCGACAGGCCGGATGGAAATGTTCACGTCGGAGCGCATATTGCCTTCTTCAAGATTGCAATCGCTCACGCCGGCGTAAACCAGCATTTCCTTTAGCGCGGTGAGATAAGCGATCGCTTCGTCCGCACTAGAGAGGTCCGGCTCTGAAACTATCTCCATGAGCGGCGTACCGCCGCGGTTGAAGTCCACGCCCGAGCTGACGGCGTAGTGGTTGATCTTCGCCGCGTCCTCTTCCAGATGGATGTGGTTTATGCGGATGAATTTCGGCCCGTTGGGCGTCTGGATCGTGACCCCGCCGCCAATGCACAGGGGACTGCCGTTTTCGGAAATCTGGTAGTCCTTGGCCATATCAGGGTAGAAATAGTTCTTTCTGTCGAAAGTAGCGTGCGGATTTATCTCGCAGCCGAGCATCATACCGCTCATGACGGTAAGTTTGACGGCCTCTTTGTTCATCACAGGCAGCGCGCCAGGATAGCCGAGACAGACGGGGCAGACATTTGTATTCGGCTCGCAGCCGGTCTTCAAAAGGCACGAGCAAAACATCTTTGTCCTGGTCTTGAGCTGGACATGGGTCTCCAACCCTATAGTATTCTCAAATTGCATATGTGGTATTATACCAAACTTTACCCGTTTGGGCAAAAGGCACGGAAGCGGTAATCCATACCGGAAACGGCGATGTTTGCCGAATCAGCAGGAGATGCCGGCCAACAGTTTTGCCGCAGCGAGGGTCTCCGCCCCCTTGTGGCTGCCTGCTTCGGCGACAGCCTCGCCCAAGCCATCGACCTGCACCCTTACGGTGAAACAGGGCAAATGCGACTTGCCGGATGTCTTTACGAGCGTATACACCGGCAATCTGGGCGGGGTCATGGCCTGCGCTTTTATCTGCAGTTCCCCTTTCGGATTGTCCGGTATTCCGCCCGCAGCGTCCGGAGAAAGATCAAACGTCTCGAATACTTTCAAGGCCGCCGCGAGGCCGCCATCAAGCCATGCTGCGCCGAGAATAGCCTCCATCGCATCGGCAAGCGTCTTCGAATTCTTTGGCAGCGGAGCAGCCCCCTTATTCATCTTGAGGCGGGCGGCGAGACCAAGCCTTTCCGCCGCTTCGCAAAGCGCCGCGGACGACACCATTCTGGCCCGCTTCACGGTGAGTTTGCCCTCGCCATCGCGCGAACTGGCCGAATACAGTCTGTCAGCCGCCAACAGCCCCAGCACGGCGTCGCCAAGAAACTCCAATCGTTGGTTGTCGCGCACTTCGGGACGCTCCATCCTGTAGGCTGGCGTCGTGAGCGCCTCGTCCAAAAGCGCCTCGTTTGAGAATTCGTATCCGAAAATTTCCATTTACCCCCCCCCCTATCTTACCGCCATTTCAAGTTCAGCAACGCTTCTGGCGAGCTTTACGGAATGCCAACGATGGCGCCAATACGGAAGGCTCTTCCAATATGAGACAAGCTCCTTAATCCTGCCCAAAACAGGCCTGTCGCCCGACAACTCCCCTTTCGACGCCTCGATGTAGCGCAAAAGAAGCGCTGAAGAATCCTCCCTTTCGCCCAAACATCGTAAAAACGCTCTACCGACCATCGTATCGCTCACATTTGCCATGCGGCGCGGCGGAATCGCCGCATCCCCATTGTATACAATCGGCACTTTGGACGCTTCGGCAACGGCATTGAATGCCTCAAGATTGCATGACCCTTCATACATTTGGCGAGCGGTTCTGGCATGCACCGCAATATGGCGCAGCGGAAATTCGTTCAATAGCGGCACAAGCGAAAGAAGTTCGTCAGTACGCTCGACGCCAAGACGTGTCTTTATCGAAAATCTGCCTTCTCCCATTACTTCACAGCCGGTCTCAATCAAGAGCCTAAGTATATCCGGTGTGCGCAACAGTCCCGAGCCCCTCCCCTTGTTGCGCACCATCGGGAAAGGACAGCCCGCGTTCAAATCCGCCGTTTCGTAGCCGGCCGCCTTGACGCGCTCCAGACACCACCGCAGCGCAACAGGATCTTTCGATATGAACTGTGGTGTGACCATTATGGATTCTTCGCCCTTGAGTTCTCTGTCGCGCAATGGATCAAAGCCTTGCATGGCGGTGATGAACGGCGTTACCGCCTCCGTGAAGCCCGCCTCGGCGATTTCGCCGGCAAACGTCCGTCTGAAACAGCGTATCGTAACGCCTCTAAGCGGAGCAAGAATCATTTTTGGTGTCCTACTTCCAGCAGAATGAACGAATAGTTGTCCGGAGCGCCGCCATTGACTATCGCCGAAGAGAGCCTTTCCCGCACGGTCTCCAGCGAATCGTAGCTTGCGAGAAATCCGATTAGAGCGTCCGACAGGACATCGTGCACGCCGTCCGAGCAGACGAGAAAGCGGTCGCCCGAAACGACATCTATCTTCGTCCATTCGGCGACGACCTTGCTGTCGGTGCCGATGGCGCGCGTGAGAACATGGGCCAATGGATGGTTTCGCCCATTTATCGGCTCTTGATTGCCGTTTTTGAATATGAGAGCCTTATACTCCACTGCGACCGTATGATCGCGCGTCAATGGCGTGGCGAGTCCGTCGCGTATGCGATATACGCGGCTGTCGCCCACATGGCATATCGCCGCGTGTCCGGAACCTGGGCTGTCGAACACGATAATGGCCGCCGTAGACCCCATCTGCCTGTACGAACGCGACTTCGCATAGTTGTACACGACAGAGTTGGCCGCTTGCAGACCGTCGTCTACGGCCTGCATCTTCGCAAAGAACCCTCCTGTGGCGTTTGATACCGCACGATACACTTCTGCGCAAACCATCTCGCTGGCCTTTGCGCCCTCCTCGCCGCCGCCCATGCCGTCCGCGACGCAATACACCCCCGAAAGGTGGCCGGCGAAGAGATGGTCTTCGTTTTCCCTCCTCACAAGGCCAACATTGCTGAACTTGACCGATTTTATCCAACGGTCGTTGTGCAGCCCATCAACTCGCGATATGATCATGTCCCATCAGCCTTTCTGCGAGACCTGTGCGGCGCTCGCGAACAGTATTCGTCTTTATCGCCTGATCGACGGCGTACGGTACGCCCATCAGCAGCACCAGCCTTTTGCCGCGCGTTATTGCGGTATACAGGAGATTTCGCTGCAGCATGACATAATGTTGCGTGTGCATTATCACTATCACTGCCGGATATTCGCTGCCTTGCGACTTGTGTATCGTCATTGCATACGCCAAAACCAATTCATCCAAATCGCCAGCGTCGTACTTCACGGGCCGCCCGTCAAAGGCGACCACAATGGCACGCTCTTCCGCGTTCACGGACTTCACGAAGCCTATGTCGCCATTGTATACGTCTTTGTCGTAATTGTTCCTGAGCTGCATCACGCGATCGCCCGCCCTGAACGTGGTGCCGCCCCTGACCAACCCCGCACCGGACGGATTTAGCGCCTTCTGTATCTCGACATTGAGGTTCTCCGTACCCAGCGCATTTCGGCGCATCGGCGTCAACACCTGCACATCTTCGAGAGGATCGAGCTTGAACTTGCGGGGTATTCGATCTGTCATGAACTCTATCGCCCGCTTTATGCACAGTGAGGGATCTTCTATGCGCATGAAATAGAAGTCCGTATCGCCGTGGCGTATCTCTATCGGCTCGCCTGCATTGACATGATGGGCGTTGCGCACTATGAGGCCTGTGGTATCCTGGCGGAAAATGAAGTTGAGGCGCGTCGAGCGCACAACGCCCGAACGGATCATGTCGCCGAGCACATTTCCTGGGCCTACGCTCGGCAATTGGTCCGTGTCGCCGACCCATACGACAACTGCGCTGTCTGGCAAAGCGGCCAGCAAATCGGCGGCAAGCCTCACGTCTATCATGGAAGTCTCGTCGAATATGAAGACATCCCCGTCGTATCGGTTCTCGGCATCGTACGTAAACTTGTTCGTCGCGGGGTTCCACTTCAGCAGTCTGTGGATGGTCTGCGCGCTCGCGCCCACGCTCTCGCTCATTCGTTTGGCCGCGCGCCCCGTGGGCGCAGCGAGCACTACCTTGAGCTTGCGTTCGCCGTATATGTCCACCAAAGCGCGGATTATCGTGGTCTTGCCCACGCCAGGCCCGCCGGTGATTATCGAAAACTTGCCGGTCAGCGAGCGCTCAAGTGCCTGCGACTGCATCGACTCCAGCATAAACCCAGCCTTGCGCTCCCACCAGGCGATGGCCTTCGCCGCGTTGATCGGACTGAACCTGCACGGCGTGTCGAGTATGCGGCGCACTCTCGCCGCGACATCCCTCTCGCTGTAATAGAGAGACTTCAAGTATATCCGACGCGGCGTCTCGCCCTCTGCGATCACACGGCCGTCGTCTATCTCGCACCTGAGCGCGTCGGACAATATCTCGACAGGTATTCCAGTCAGCTCATTGCCCCTCAAAAGCAAGTCGTTCTCTTGCATCCAGCAATGCCCGCCGTCCTCCGACTCCATCTCCAGCGTATATGAAATCGAGGCCCTCGCCCTGAGCGGAGAGTCTTTCGGTATGCCGACCGAAAGCGCGATCTTGTCTGCCGTAGTGAAGCCTATGCCCCATATGTCGCGGCAAAGCCTGTAAGGATTGGCCTTGATTATGGCTACCGTATCCGGACCGTACCGCCGCACTATCTTCGTCATCTTGGCCACGCTTATGCCGTAGGTCTGCCCGAATATCATATATTCCCTGGCGGTCGCATTGGCACGCCAGCTTTCGCGTATCATGGCGACCTTGGCCTTGCCGAGCTTTGGCACTTCTGTGAGTCTTCCGGATTGGTGGTTGAGGACATTCAGCGTGTCGTCGCCAAACGTGTCCACTATTCGCTTGGCGAGAACCTTGCCGACGCCCTTTATCAGTCCTGACGCCAGATAACGCTCTATGCCGGCCACCGACTTTGGCGCGACGCATGTTATGGAATCGGCCTTGAACTGCCTGCCGTGCACCTTGTCCGTCACCCACGAACCTTCAGCCCGTACGTCTTCGCCCTCCCAGACGGCTTGGGTCTTGCCGACAACCGTTATCTCGTTAAGCTGGCGTAGCGCATAGCCGGACGGCAACTCGACGTGAAGCACGGTATAGCCGTTTTCGGCGTTGTGGAAAACAACGCTTTTTATCGTGCCCTCGACAACATCGCGCTCTGCCTGTTCAGCCATGTTTTGCCGCCCAAATCCTCAAAAACACAACCGCCGCCGCCACAAGCGGATGTCGAACGGAAAGCGGAAAGCGCCGCAAGGCCGAAGCCACCGCCTTATCGCCGACATAACGCGAGAGCCCTTCCCTGAACTCGGCGAGCGTCAGCCCCGCCTTTCGCCAGAGCCGCATCATCTCGAGCGCGGAAAAAACGCTGCTCGCCTCGCAATATTCCCAAACGGCGCCGCCGGTCGCGCCATCAATGCGCTTGCGGGCCTCAAGCGCGATGAACTTGTAGTCCCAGTGGCGGCGCGAATCGGTGCCCGTCGCCATATTGCCGCACTCTCCAGGCACGTAATCGTACAGCACTTCGCGCGTGGAGGCCGTTTTCTCCGCGAACGCGATGCATTCGGCGAGAAACATCCCGTCTTCGTAAAGTCGCGCACGCTCGTCGAAGCGTATATTGTTGGACCGAAGAAACCCGCGCCTGAATGCACATCTGCACACGCTGCCCATTTCACGACGCGCCATGAGAGAGCCGCCCGAATTCCATCGCCGCACGTCTTCGAGAGAATAGCCGAGAAAAGCCGGCAACGCGACGCGCCTGACCTCGTCCCGCCCGGAAAGATTGTAGTCGCGCTTCAGCGGCGCCATCTCGAAGGACGATATCGCCAGATCCGCGCCGGACTCCTCGAGCAGCGCAATCAGCTTGCGGAAAAACTGCGGCCTTACCGTATCGTCCGCGTCGCAAAAGAAAATGAAATCGCCATTCGCCTTGTCGAGACCGCGATTGCGCGCCCAACTCGGGCCGCGCCCATCGGCATCTTCCACGACAATCGTCTCTACGTCGAGTCCGGCCGCCGCAACCTCAAGCGACTGGAGCGTCCGGGGCAGGGTTTTCCGCGACCGGTAACTTGGTATTATCACGCTGGCTTTCACTAGCCCTCACTTCATATCGCGTCGGATTCTTCGCCATGAACTCCCACGCGAACGCACGATAGCTTTCGGCGCCTTTCGAGCGCGGGTCGAGAAACACGACCGGAGTGCCCATGGACGGCGCTTCCGATACGCGCACGTTGCGCGGAATGATCGTCTCGTAGACCTTATCCCCGAAATGGCTGCGGACCTCGGCTA
This sequence comes from uncultured Lentisphaerota bacterium, assembly GCA_900321575.1. GTDB lineage: Bacteria > Verrucomicrobiota > Kiritimatiellia > RFP12 > UBA1067 > UBA1067. The sequence continues at coordinate 8,219 of ONWT01000097.1, forward strand.
TGACGTCTTGCGTGAGTTTGGCCACGGCATTGACCATGGTGAACACTATGCCGTTCAGTGTCAAATCGGGATTCACCGAGGCGCGGATGCGGTCGATCGAACCTGTTATGAGCGCGAGTCCGTCCATCGCGAGAAACTCCGCCTGAATCGGTATGAGCACGGAGTCGCACGCCACGAGAGAGCTGGTCATGACTATGCCTAGCGAGGGCGGGCAGTCTAGGATAATGTAGTCGAACGCCCCCGAATCGCGAACCGGCTTCAACGCATTGCGCACCATTTCAAGCCGGTCTTCGCGCGCGCCAAACTCGAGTTCGGCGCCGGCGAGATCCACCTCCGAAGGTATGACGTTCAGATTGTTCCACTTTGTCGGCTGTATGACGTCTTCTATGGGCTTCTCGCCGAGCAGAACGGGATAGAGCGAAACCCCCTGCCGCTTCTCAAGACCAAGGCCCAGCGTCGCATGGGCCTGCGGATCGAGGTCTACCACAAGCACGGTGCGGTGGCGCGCCGAGAGCGCCGCGGCGAGATTCACGACCGTCGTGGTTTTGCCGACGCCGCCCTTCTGGTTTGCGATAGCGATTATTTTAGTCTTGCGTTCCATATTGACTCCTAAAAGAGCTTGCCTCTTTCGTTAAGTTCTCTGATGTTTTTCTTTGCACTTCTGCCGACCTCATGCCGCCACAATTCGACGATCGCGATGTCCCAAGGCTCGTCCACGCCTTGCAGAACCGCGGCGAACTTGTCGCCCGCCGCAGCCACCTCCGCCTTTACGCGATCGGTGACCACGGCCAACGAGTCGGTCACGATCTGCTCCGAGAAATTGTCGCTCTTGAGATGATACCCGTATTGGAGAATGCGCAGATTGTCCTCGTTCTCCTTGAGCCATTCGATATATTGCCGAGCCTCTTCGCCGAAGCCTTCGGTGTTTATCTCCGCAAAGCCGCGCGGCGTTATTATCCGCGGCTGATGCGCCTCGAGACGCCCCTCTCTTATGCGCACCTTGCCGGGAAAGTCTTCCAATGGCGAAATCAAATGGTAGTTGACCAGCGTGGAACCGAACGTCTCCAGCTCATGCGTCGGAGACACGATTATCTTCACGTGCGTGGCTGCATACCACCTGTCGAAATTGACGTCAAGACTCACCGTCTGCCATTCCCGAAAGGGTTCACTGGCCGCGACCGCAGCACTTCTTGTATTTCTTGCCGCTACCGCACGGGCATGGGTCGTTCCGCCCGATTTTGGGCTCATCGCGCACGACCGGCTTTTCGCCGACAAGCTCCCCGTCGGCAAACTTCCACGCGCCGTCTTCCTTCACGAACTTCGACACTTCGTGATGGTTGCAGAATTCGCCGTTCGCCGAATAGAGCGCACGGAATTCGACAACGCCCTCTTCGTCGCCCGGCTGGCCGCTTCTAGTGGAAATTATCTCCAGCCCATGCCATGTGGCGGCCTCGCTCCACGCCTTGGAGGCCGCCGCATCGAAATCCTCCTGCACCGCCTTTGTCGCGCTGGTGCGCAAAAAGTCTACCTCTCCCGTGACATATGCGGAATAACGCGCTCTCATAAGCGCCTCAGCCGTCTCGGCCCGAGTCGCACCAGACAGAACAGGACCACAACACTCGCCAAATTTCTTGCCCGACTTGCAAGGGCACAATTCATCATTTTTCATATGATGACATTTTATCAGATTTTACCTCAAAGTGCAATGCCGCAACGACACTTGGAGGCCCCACCTCTGCACTTCGGCGGACGTCAAACGTTAAGCCCGGCTTCGTAAGCTTCGCGCATGACCGGGAGATTCCTGACCTCGCCCTTCGCGTAGGCGCCAGTGCCATAGATTACGCCGCGCTCGATGCTGCCGTCCATGCAGTCGCGCATGAAACCGCGCAATCCCTCCAGAGTCGCGTTCATCATGTCGCGGTTCGTGTCCGCAGCGGTGATGATATGCCAGAATTCCGTGCCTTTAAAGCGTCCAAAATCGTCCCAACGCGAAACCGTGCGGTCGATGAGAGCCTTGAGTTGAGCGTCCATCGAATAGAAATACACGGGTGTCGCGAGAACGATCGTGTCCGCCGAGAGCATTTTCTCGACAAGCTCGTTCGCGTCGTCCTTCTGGACACATTTGTGGAGTTTCTGGCAGGCGTAGCAGCCAGTGCAGTATCCGACGTTCTTTTCGGCGAGGCGTATTTTCTCCACCTCGTGTCCAGCCTCTCTTGCGCCTTTTGCGAACTCGTCGCAGAGTATGTCGCTGTTGCCGCCCTTGCGCGGGCTGGCGGATATGATCAATACTTTCTTCATGGATTCTTCCTTTCTGATTGTTCTTCCGGTCGCATATCTGCGGGTCAAATGCCTTCTTTCCTGAATATCCTGTTCATGTGCTCCGCATCAAGCGGACGCATGGGGACAAGTTCGAGCGATTTGATCATGTGCGGCGTACCCTCTTTGTACTTGAGAAAGTGCGGTGTCGCGAGATGCGCCTTGTACGCCTCCTCGCTGCGGTAGATTTCGACGATTCGGATGAGGCAAGGATTGTCCTTGCGCTGCATCGGGAAAATGCAGACCACGCCAGGCTCCTTGGCGACCGATTCCGCGCCGACATCGCCCGCTGCGGCAAGATAGGCGTCGAGCCATTCTGGGAACACCTCTATTTCGGCAATGCGCACTTGAAGATTCTCCATGGTGTTTTCATCCTTTCTGCTGTCGTTTGAATTCTTTGAAATCGCGAATAGGTTCTTCGCATTATCCGACAGAATCATATCGCGATACGGCGCAAGGTCGCTTTCTTCGCTGAGATACCCCTTCATCCTCCCAAGGCCTGCCGTCAAAAAACGGGGCGCGGCGTAAGGAAAATCCGACCCGTAGAGAATATGGTCCGGAGTGGTTATCGTCAGCAACTGCCGTATCGCCTGCGGAGAATGCGCGCCGGCAAGATCGTAGTACAGTTGCCTGAGATTCGCCTCGTAGTCGATTTCGCCGACGAGTCCGTTCTTCTGCATGACGGGCGTCAATGCCTTCATGCGCGGAATGGCGAGCGGCAGATACGCGCCGCAGTGCGGGACGACGATGCGGACGTTCGGATAACGGGCAGGAACGTTTCGCGTTATCATGTTGCAGACCGCGCGCGTCGTCTCAGAAAGATACTCCTGCATCGCAAGCGGCGTCTGGCGCATGACTTCGCGCGAGACCGGCTCGGGACGGTGCGGATGGAGAATCACGACCGCCTTTCGCCTGTCGAGAGCGGCAAACAGTTCGTCGAGCGCGGGGTCGCCGAGGTATTGTCCCCCGGCGTTCGTCGCGAGCTTCACGCCGTCGGCATGAAGCACATCGAACGCATAATCCAGTTCCTTGAGCGCGGCTTCAACGTCCGGAAGAGGAAGCGCGGCGCAAAAAAGGAACCTTCCCGGATGCTCTTCTTTCAGTTTGGCCGCCGTCTCGTTGAGCTTGCGCACCTGCGCGGCATTCTCCACCTTGTCGCCGAAAAGCGGATGGGGCGCGGCGAGCGTCAAGATCGCAGTCTCTACGCCCGCCTCGTCCATCCATTTCAACTGGGCCTCTGCACTCCACTTCGGGAGAGGGAACCCCTCGTCCATTAGCGCGTCGTGGGCCGCGAGATATTCAATGTATGTCTGCGGGAGAATGTGGCTGTGCACATCCACCACGCCCTGCCCCTGCGCAAAAAACGCAACCGCAGACAAAACCGCCGCGAATATCAGTTTTTTCATGCCGCTCAGCCCCAGAAGGAGTTAACGTTTGAATTTGCCCAATGTCATTTCAGCAATTCCGCTATTTCCGCATCAATTGTTTCGGGCGTCGTTGTGGGATGGAACCTCTTGACGATGTTGCCGTCGCGGTCGACAAGAAACTTGGTAAAATTCCACTCGATGTCACCCTTCTCCCGGGCTCCCTCCAGACCGTGTTTGGCGAGAAGTTCGCGCAGTTTGGCGATCTCCGCCTCTGGCGCATCATCCTTCGGCCGCACCGACTTGAGGAATTTGTAGATCGGATCGGCGTTGTATCCGTTAACCTCTATCTTGGCGAACTGGTCGAAGGACGTATTGTACTTGAGTGCGCAGAACTGGTGTATCTCGTCGTCGCTGCCCGGCGCCTGATGTCCGAACTGGTCGCACGGAAAGTCGAGTATTTCCAGTCCCTTGTCGTGGTACTTGCCGTACAGTTTCTCCAACCCTTCGTACTGTGGCGTGAAACCGCAGCCGGTGGCCGTGTTGACGATCAAGAGGACCTTGCCCTTGAGCGACGCGAGGTTGAGACTGGTTCCGTTGCGGCCCTTGGCCGTGAACTGATAGATGGTGTCCATTTTTGTGTTCTCCTTTTGGCTGTCGCAGTCGCAGCCCAGCAGCGTTGCCAGGCCGAGCGACGTGAGAGCGATGAGTTTTGATGCAGTTTTCATTGGTGGTTCCTAAGCGCGGATCTATTGTTCCCATCTACTTCGTAACCTCGGCGTAGGCAGCGTCGTCAACCGGCTCGCACCATTCGTTGGATTGCTCCGTGCCTGGCACTTCGAGCGCGATGTGCTGGAACCACGAATCAGGCGCAGCGCCGTGCCAGTGCTTGACGCTCGCGGGGATGTTCACCGTATCGCCTTTCTTGAGCCGGCGCGGCGGCTTGCCCCACTCCTGGTAAAAACCTTCGCCTGCCGTTACGATTAGCATCTGCCCGCCGCCAGTCTTCGCATGATGGATGTGCCAATTGTTGCGGCAGCCAGGCTCGAACGTGACGCCGAACGCCGGCACCTGGTCGAGCGTGAGCTTGTGGAGATA
>ONWT01000010.1 GCA_900321575.1 uncultured Lentisphaerota bacterium
ATGAATGATTCTCGGCTTGATCTGAAGTTTGGTGCCGGCGCTGACTTCCTGCAATGTGGCGACTTCAGTGCCGACAACCTTGGTGTGATAGCTCTGCGTATCAGTCATCTCGGCGGCCAGATTGTTCATCGTTATGAGCGATGTGCGCGAAATCGAGCGTGCCTTGCCCTTCGCCTTCAATGCAGAAAGCGATGCGGAGACGGTGACTTCCTTGCCCAAGTACGTAAGCGCGCCCGCCAAACCCTGACCGCCCAAAGCCGACGGCTCGACCAGATTACCCGCATTCTGCCCCGCAGCTCCGGTCGTTCTCTTCTTTGTGCCCTCGGCCTTCAACGAGAGCTGCCAGTCGAGAGCGTCATTCTTTGAAAGCTCCACAACAGTCACACCGATCTCGACCAGCTTCTGCGGCACATCAAGTTGACGGATGAGTTCTTCGTACATAGGCAGACGAGACTTTACGTCTCGAACCAGAACCGCATTCAATCTGTTTTCCGCCTTGATCATCGGACGGAACGAGGCATTCATCGCATCTTCTATCGGACTTTTCGCCGAGTCCACATAATTCGTGCCGACACTATCGTGAGATTTGCCGTCCATCGAATTCATTATGTCGTTCAACAGATTGGCGACGCCCTTTATCGTGCCGGAAGATTCCGAAGAGGATACGCTGAAACTGACATCGTCAGCCCACGTATTGACCAAGGGGAACAACCTTATCTCAACCTCGTTGAAGGTGCGCATCTCGCGCAACCTGTCAGCCTTCGCCACCGTCTCTGCGACTAGAGACACATATCTCGGCGGACCCGACACCATCATCAGCTCGTCGTTGGAAGTCGTCTTGATCGGGAAACGGGCGTCTTCAACGCCGAGCTCGTCAAGCATCGCCCTGACCTCGCCCGCCTTCATATACCGAAGATCGAGCAACATGGTAGCGATTTCTCCAGCGCCATATATGTAAAGCGCGGCGCCGTCGTAATACCATATGAGGTTGTGGGTCACTGCAATCTTATCGAGAAACTCCGATGGCGCGACATCCCTGAAGTCGCCGGAAAAAACACCGCGCACCGAATCGGACATAACGACCGAAAGGCCCTCGGCGACAGCAAACGTATCGAAGGCGACACGCAAATCCATATCTCTCGCAACGAGAGTGTATGTAGGCAGCTTCCACGGGATTTCGGAGCCCGCCGCATTGAAGAGCGCCGCCATCGCAAAAATGAATATGGAAAATCGTTTCACTTCTCTGTCGCCCTTCCTTTATGGCCTCATCACCATCTGATCAGAACCGAACTGGGATTCTTCCTCGTGTATTGATTCAACGCGCTCACGCCACCAATCGCATGAAGCGGTAAATGTCTCGAAAAGCCTGAGTAGATCGTGCGCACTCGCCCGGGAGTCTGCGCTCTGCCAGAGAAATAGCCCGCCAGACGACGGCTCGGACGAAAGTATCGCATCCTCTTTGAGCATTCTACCCGCGGCGAACTCGGCCATACGACCGAAAATATCCTCGATATCCGTAACGCCGTATCGCAATACAAGCCGGTTACCGCGCTCTTCTGCAAGTATCTCCATACCATCCACACGCAGAGTGAATACGGCAACATCCGAGGGTATCGTATCCGGATATCCTATAGCTTCTGCAAGTCTATGCACAGCATTACTCATTTTATTAATGGTATTATAGCATTTCTGGGCGCAATCCGCTACTGCAAATCGTCGTTTTTCTCCTCTATTCTAAAGAACCTCAAATCGTCTCTGTCAAGACTAATTTCACACACGGCAGTATCGGTGCCGATCAGTTCCATCTTCGTTTTGTCAAGTTCGAATTCGCACGAATCGTCATTGTCCATTTCGAGCGACGTATAGGCCCTGACCATGAGTCTATCGGCGAAGCCGTAAAGCCATGTATTGGGTTCTGCTCTGAGCATTACATAAAGGACCTGATCCTCTACCGCAAAGCCGAGAATTTCGAGATTGGTCAGTTTTAGCGCTTCACCCTTCTCGGCGGAGGCCTCGCCACCCTCCGAGGATATCGCTACCGAGTAGCTGTAGCCGTTTGCGGTGAAGGTATGTTGCGTACCTGCGCCAGAAGCCTTAAGCAGCTTGTGGCCAGAGACCGAAGATTTTGGCGCCGCCATGAGCAACTTCGGTGTGACAGGCGTAGTCCAGTCCTCGGGCAGCCAGAGATAGGCCTTCCCGTCCGAGTCGGCGTAGATATCCGCCGTGCCGTAGTAGTCGGGCAGTCCGTCGAACGCAACCGCCGCGTTGTGCGTAAATCCATCAACCACTACATAGGAGACGCGGGATGTTCCGTTGGACGGCGCGGGGTCGACGTGGGCGGGATTGGCGTTTACGCTTCCGCCGGTAATCGTCACCGGACCGACGGAAGTCGCAGCCCAGCTGTTGCCGATAGCATGGGTCCAGGTTTCGTCGGTAGGCGCGACAACCGTTCCGCCGGATATCGTGACGCCGCCGTAGATTCCCTCGTTGCCGGCGCCGATGCACGCGGCGCCGCCGGGTCCTGCTGCAGCCGCCACGCGTCCGCCTGTAATCTCGACGGAGCCTGAGATGGAGTCTCCGCCTCCGCCGATACCGGCGGCATAGCTACCTCCTGTCGCAGTAACGTCTCCGCCGTTGATGCGGATGGTCCCTGCCTTGACCGCGCCAAAACCGCCGCCGATTCCCGCGCCATAGCTGCCGCCAGTCGCCGTAACAGTTCCGCCGTTGATCGTGATCGCGCCACAGTCGGAATTGTGCCCGCCGCCTATGCCTGCGGCGTATGGGCCTGATATGCAGTCCAGCGAGCCGTCCCCGTCGATAGTGAGTGCAGCCCCGTCGGGAACTCTGATTGCGGCGAGGGATCCGCCTGTCGGGGCCTTCACCATATTCACCCCTTTGATCGTCAGGTCCACGTCATACGCATCTGCAATACGGACGACGCCGTGCTGCGTGTCGATGTTGAACGAGTTGAAGACGACGTTGGAGAACACGACCGAGCAGGAGTTGCTGATGTTGAGGTACTTGTTGGTGAGCGAACCCGAGAGCACGTAGTGGTCGAGTCCCGAAAGCGTGATTCCGCCGTTGACCGCGCCGTCATTGTAGCTCCATCCCTCGCCGCCGCCGAATGCGACTTCGCGCCCGTTCACCGTGAAGCCCGTGCGCGCGAAGCGCGAGGCGGACGCTGCGGCATCCGCGACTGTCGCAAGGAACTCGATGACCGTGTCGTCTTCGTCGGTCGCGGTG
>ONWT01000113.1 GCA_900321575.1 uncultured Lentisphaerota bacterium
CGCAGTGTATATGGGCATTATCGCGAACGGCAGAAGCGTGTAGACCGAAACGAGCACGACCGCCGCCTCGGAATCGAGTATCGTCGAGGACGAAGGCTCGACGGCAGAGGACGACGCCAGACCGCACCACACGAGAAAATCCTGCGCAAAGCCGGGCAGCCAGTCGAAGAGCCATTCGCGGAAGCGAAGCCACACGATATAGCACGACTGGAGCCATCCGTCGGGATGGAGCATCGTCTTCCACGCAAAAACGCGGACCACGAAACTCGTCCAGAAAGGCAATATTATCGACCCCGCGACAATTGCGCGCCATTTGCTCTTCATCCTCGCTATCGCGTAGGCGCAAGGCAGCGCGAGAAAAATGCACCACACGGTGACTTCGAACGATATGCGAAGCGTATTCCAGACGATCGCCGGATAGTCCGGATCGACCAGCTCGCGCCAGGTCGAGAAGCTCCACTCGCCCACGCCGCCGTTCGCGGTGTGGCCGTGGAAGGTGAACGCCAGCACTATCAGCGCGGGAATCGCGAAAAAGAGCGCGAGCCACACGAAGCTCGGCAGGGTCACCAGCCACTCGGCCCTTTTGGAACGGAGCGGACCGCCCTTCATTGAGCCTCCACCATGAAGCCGTCGTCAGGGTGCCACCAGACGAAGACTTCGTCATTCCAGGTTATCGGCTCCTGATCGAGAAGAAAACGGGAATGGGGCTTCAGCGCGGCGATGCGGACGCCGCACGAATCTATCCAGTACTTAGTGTATACGCCCTGATAGACGATATCCTTGACGGTGGACTGGAAGACGTTTATGGAGGCGCCCTTTTCGGGTGTCGGCGGCGCGAGAGTGACGCGAATCTTTTCAGGGCGCACCGAGAGATCGACCTTCTGGCCGATCTTCAGCGCCTTGTCGTTGAACGCCTTGATCTGGGGAAAGCCCTCGACCGAGAGATAGCAGTAGTCGCCTTCTATCGCGGCGATTTCGCCCGAGAAGAAATTCGTGTCGCCGATGAAAGACGCGACAAAGCGCGTCTTGGGCGCTTCGTATATCTTGGCCGGCACGTCAAGCTGCTCGACCTTGCCCTTGTTGATCACGGCGATTCTGTCCGAAAGCGACATGGCCTCGCCCTGGTCGTGGGTGACGTAGAGGAATGTGATGCCGACCTGGTCATGGATCGTATCGAGTTCGAGAAGCATATGCTGGCGCAACTTCAGGTCGAGCGCGGCGAGAGGCTCGTCGAGCAGCAACACTTGCGGACGGTCCACCAAGGCGCGTGCGATGGCGACACGCTGTTTCTGCCCACCAGAAAGCTGGGCGGGATATTTCCACGCCTGGTCGGAGAGCTGGATCATGTCCAGAATCTCGTCGACGCGCTCCTCTATTTCGGCCTTGGGCTTTTTCGCGAGCTTCAGCGAGAACGCGATATTGTCCCAGACGGTCATGGTCGGGAACAGGGCGTAGTTCTGGAAGACGGTATGTATTCTGCGCTGGTTCGGCGGCAGATCGGTTATGTCCTTGCCCTCGAGGTATATGCGCCCCGAATCGGGACGCTCGAAGCCGCCCAGCATCCGCAGCAGAGTGGTCTTGCCGCAACCCGAAGGCCCCAGAAGAGAGAAGAACTCGCCTTTGTTCACCGAAAGGGTGACGTCATTGACCGCAGTCAACGCGCCGAAACGCTTCGTCACGTGATCGAATACAAGAAAGTCGCTCATTTCAACGTTACCACCTTGCCTCCAGAAAGACGCGACTCTTCGGCCGCGAAAGCGATCAGATGGCTCTCGAGGGACTGTTCGGTCACCGATTTCTTCTCTTCACCGGAGCCGGTCAAGAGCAGCCTCAGAAGTTCCGCCACAAGATTGAAGTCCCCTCCGCCATGTCGCGAAGGATTGTGCACCCTCAAGGCGAACGGGGCGCCGCTGTCGTTGAGGGCCCTGCCGTCGAAACGGCATATGTGGAGGGTTTCGCCGTCGCCGACGATCTCGCCGTTCGTGCAGCTTATCCGAGTCGTGCGCACATTGCGCTCGGTGTAGCCGGCCATGACTAGGCTCACGGTGGCGCCGCCTTCAAACTCCATGTTCACGGCCTGATGGTCGGGCACGTCGTTGTCGCAGGCGAAAACGCACCGCCCGTAGGGAGATTCGCGCACGACTTTCTCCATCGCTTCGCGCGAAGTGTCCGCAAACATGTAGCCGAGCTGCGAGCCATAGTCGAGATACATCTTCTTCGCGCTCCAGATGCAAGGGCCTTCTACCGCAGCGGGGCAGTCGCAGCAGCGATCGGCGGCGCCTTGCGGCCGGTTCTCGGGGCGGAACAGTTTTATCGAGCCGAAACTGCTGACCCGGAGACACTTGCGGCCGAGCCACCAC
>ONWT01000042.1 GCA_900321575.1 uncultured Lentisphaerota bacterium
ACCCTCTTCGCCGCTCGGATCGCCCGCAATGTGGTACACATACTTCGTCAAAAGATACGCGCCCCACTTGCTCATATAGCCCGGCATCACGCGCCAGCCGTAGTCTGTATCGAGAGGATAGTACCAATACGGAAGCCACATTACCGGCACCTCGAACATGCGGACCCACATATTGCGGAATATAACATGGCGACGCTCCATAAATTCGGCGTTTCCGGTTACGCGCCAGTGCAAACGGCACTCGTCGTTCGTGCATGTGGTAAGCGTAGTGGGCTCCGACAGAATGTAGCGCCTTTCGGCATCGCGCGAAAGTTCTTCGGTGATCAGCCGGTAGGGATGCGACACGGCATTGACGTTGCCGGATGCGACAAGCGCCCCTGTCACGCGATCGGCCGCCAATCTGTCGGCCGTCACCTTCAGTTCCTCGCTTTGGCCGACAGCGTTTATATAGACGCTGTCTCTGCCAAAGGCGCTGGAAAAATTGCCTGACGCATACGACGAAACTGCCAAAAGAGCAGTCAGAGATAGGATGGCTGTCTTGTTCATGATTGAGAGTATAGCACTTGTGAGGTGGTTGCGTCCAGTATGGAAAATGCTTCAGGGTGTCTGTGCAGCTCAGACACGAAGGTCAGACGAGTGTTGTATTCCTTCTGCAAATCGGCCAAAATCGCGGCGTCTTCGGTTCTCAGGCGCTGCATAACCTGAGGCGCAATCACGATTTTCGGCTCGAACGGATGCTTCTCGGCCTCGGCCTTCTTGAGCAACGCCACAAGCCTGCGCTGTATTTCGATCGATATCGCCATCGGCGACTTGACGACACCATGTCCCTGACAGTAGGGACAGCGGGAGGTGAGCATGGAGAGAATCGACTCCTCCTGCCGCTGGCGAGACATTTCAAGAAGCCCGAGTTCGGATATCTCCAAAACGTTCGTGCGGGCGCGATCGCGCTTAAGCGCATCCTTCAACGCGCGCCAGACTTGTTTCTGGTGCTTGCGGCTCTTCATGTCGATAAGATCGAGAACGACAAGGCCGCCAATGTTTCTGAGCCGCAACTGGCGGGCTACCTCCTCTACGGCTTCGAGATTCACCTCCAGGATGGCCTCCTCTTGAGAGCCCTTGCCCTTGTGGTGGCCAGTATTTACATCGACCGCAATAAGAGCTTCGGTTTCATCAATGACAAGATACCCGCCTGATTTGAGAGGAACCTGTCTGGAAAAAGCCTCGTGCAGCTGGCGTTCGATACCGAAGTGTTCGAAGATGCCGCTAGTTCCGTCATAGCGCCTGATCCGCGATTTAGCACGGCGCGATATGCGGCCCGTAACCTCGCGCATATCCTCGTAGCTCTTCGCGTCGTCGATCAATATGGCGTCGACATCTTCGGTCAGCCAATCGCGCACCACGCGTTCGCAGAGGTCGGGCTCTTGGAATATGCAGCAAGGCGTGCGCAGATTCTTCGTATTGGCCTGCATCTCGTTCCAGATGGTTATGAGATTTCTCAAGTCTCTTGCGAACGCGCGCGCGCTTGCGCCCTGCCCGACGGTACGCACGACAAGGCCGACATTCTCCGGCAGGGGCAGTCTGTCCAGTATCTTCTTGAGGCGCTTGCGCTCCTGGGCGTCGCCTATCTTTTTCGACACTCCGCGTATTCTGGTGCCCGGCATCATCACGAGATAGCGGCCGGGGATTGAAAGGTTTGCGGTTACGCGAGGGCCTTTCGTGGAGATAGGGCCTTTTGTGACCTGGACAATGATTTCAGATCCCGGCGGAAAGCGCTTGGCGATCTCCTCGTTCGTAAGGCGAGGCGCCTTGTGGGCACCCTTTCCGGATTTGGACTGGGCGCCGCCTTTGGACTGATCGTCCACATCGTCGAGCATTGCATCCGCATCGGGCGTCATATCCCAGTAGTGCAGAAACGCGTTTTTCTTCAATCCGATATCCACGAACGCGGCTTGCAGGTCGTTCTCGAGATTCTGAACGCGCCCCTTGAAGACACTGCCGACAAGGCGTTCCTCTTCCGTGTGCTCCACGATGAATTCCTCAAGGCGACCGTTTTCGGTGACGGCCACCCGGGTCTCCAGTTTTTCGACGTTTACGATGATCTCGCGCCTCATCTTTGAGCGCTTAAGCCATCCGAACAAGTTCATTTTTGTTTTCCCTTCCGTGCATTGATACACTTTGTATTAAACCCAAACCGGACATGACAGTCACGAGGAATGTCCTGCCGGACGAAATGAAAGGCAATGGCAGACCGGTAATCGGCACCAACCCGATGGACATCGCAATGTTTATCCATACATGCGCGAACACGAGCGTCGAAACGCCTATTGCCAAGAGACGCCCGCAACCGTCTGCCGCCACTACAGCCGTCCACGCACCCGGTATCAGCAAAGCCCCGAACATGGCGAGCAAGAGCAATGTGCCTATAAAGCCTGTTTCTTCCGCATAAACGCAAAAAATGAAATCGTTCATCGAAATGGCCTGCGGCAGATACTTCAAATGATTCGACTCCCCTTTGCCGATACCCTTTCCGGAAAATCCGCCGGAGCCGATAGATATCTTCGCTTGCCGCAGATTGTATCCCGCCCCCGTAATATCTTCCTCCGGAAAAAGGAACACCCGCACCCTGCGAACCTGATGCGCCTTGAGAGGCACCCATTTGAGTATGGTCTCGCTCCTCTGCGCCGTGACACCCGGCTTCTCGGCCTCGTAGACGGCGCCAAGCACGGCAAACACCGCAATCGAGCCAATAGCAAGCAGCGTCAGAAGACCTCTACGCCAAACGCGAGCGACGAAAAGCATCAGCAACGTCGCCGGTATCAGCGTAAGCGCGGTTCCAAGATCAGGCTCCAGAAGTATCAACCCCACAGGAAGGGCTATAAGCGCACATCCGGCGACGAACCACCCGAATGTGCGGCGAGGCTCGCCGCCAAACAATTTCGCCAAGAGGCATATTATGCAAAGTTTCGAAATTTCGCTCGGCTGGAAGAACCAAAGCCAACGCCTTCCGCCATACACCTTGGAGCCCACGAGCAGGACTACCGTGAGCATCACAAGCGCGGCGGCGTAAGACGGCACGGCGGCCCACGACAGCAATTTGCGGTAGTCGGCAAAAGCCAGCGCAAAATAAGCCGCAAGCCCGAAGATCGCCGTAACCAGATTGGCGATCCACATATCATGGAACACAGATTCCGCCCTCGCATTGCCGGAGGACCAAATGGCCATGGTTCCAGTCGCGATGAGCGCAATCATCGCGACGAACATGGTCCAATTGAAATATCTAAACCTACCTGGCATTGAAAATCCTCTTTAGTATCTGCGCCACTCTGGGCGCTGCTGTAGCGCCGCCAGACTCGCCGTCTTCGACAATGAGCGCAACCGCAGCCCTTGGTTTCTCCGCAGGCGCATAAGCGATGAACCACGTATTTTTCTTTCTCCGGGACGCCGAACCGTATTCCGCGGTACCCGTCTTGCCGCATACCGGCACATCGACACCTTCGCCGCCTCGCTCTCCGCTGCCGCCAGCGACCACCAGACGCATGCCTTCTCGCACGACATCAAGGTGCCTCTTTTTATAGGGCAAAGGACGGCGAACAGACACCTCTCCTGCTTTTATGTGAGGAGTAACCAGGTATCCAGTGCCTATGGCGCCGGCGACAACGGCCATCTGCAACGGACTCACCAACAGCATACCTTGGCCGATGGACATCTGGGCAAGGTCGCCGGGATACCAGCGTTCCCCATATGTAGCCCGCTTCCATGCGTCATCCGGAACGAGTCCGGCGCGATCATCGGTAAAGTCTATGCCTGTTTTTGATCCGAGGCCGAACGTCCGTGCGGCCGAAATCACTGCGTTTGTTCCGATATCGCATCCGAGATTGCAGAAAAACGTATTGCAACTGACTTTCAAGGCCGTTCGCACGGAAATAGGGCCGTGTCCCCAGCGGCGCGCACAATGCAGCTTTAGCGTGCCGAGCGTGAATTCGCCCGAACAATCGTATTGCTCGTCAGCCGGATAGCCCATAGCTAGGCCTGCGAGAGCTGTTATGGGTTTAAATGTCGAACCTGGCGCGTAAGCTCCGCCCGATGCCCTGTTCAATAGCGGTTTGGCGGGATCGTTCAGATACATGTTGTAAACCTCGTGAGGAAGCGACGGCACAAAATCATTCAGGTCATAGCTTGGAGAGCTCGCGAAAGCAAGAACCGACCCGTCTCGCGGATCCATCACCACGCAGGCGCCGCGCACCCCTTTAAGCTGATCTTCCACAACGCGCTGTATATCGGCGTCAATGGCAAGATTGAGATCGGGCCCCCGCGCAGCCTCGGCCACAAGCCACTCTTTCACCGTAAAGCCTCGCGCATCCACCAGCAACTTCTTCTCTCCGGGAACGCCGCGGAGAAAACCGTTGTAGTAGAGTTCCAATCCGCTTCTTCCGTAGAGCTCCATCTCGCTGAAGTTGAATTTTTCGTCGCCAGCGTTGCCGCTACTTCTGTCATGTCCGACATACCCGATCAGATGTGCCGCAAGAGAGCCGAACGGATAATACCTCTCCTCGCTTTCGACCACGGAGAAGCCGGGATACAGTCGGTCTCTCTCGGAGAATTTCGCCAACTCCTCATCGGTGACATCGCGCCATGCGACGAGCGGAATCGCCAAAGCCTGATTGACGTGCCGCCTTATGGATCGCTCCGTCAAGCGCGTGGATCGCCCCAGTATTTCGCCAATC
Source organism: uncultured Lentisphaerota bacterium (assembly GCA_900321575.1). Lineage (GTDB taxonomy): Bacteria > Verrucomicrobiota > Kiritimatiellia > RFP12 > UBA1067 > UBA1067. Next base: position 4,725 of record ONWT01000042.1, read on the forward strand.
TCATCTATCTCGTCGATTATCGCTCGCGTGGTCTCGTCCCACGTCTTCTTCTTGAAATGCGCCGCGTTGCAGACTATCGAAACACACCTTCGGTTGTCGGCAAGCACGCGCCCGCGTCTGTCAAGAATGCGCCCGCGAGGGCCTGCCGTCTGAACGCGTCTCACAGATTGCCTGGCCTTTTCATAATTGTAGTCCGGAGCCGCATCGATCTGCACCTCTTTGAGGTTTACCGCCAGCACCACAAGACCGACTATGAAGACCACCATAGTGGCCCAGCACGAAAGGTCGCTCACTATCGACTCGTCACGATTCATCGACAGCAGCCCTCCTTTCCACCCAAGCGAGAACGAGCCATGTCGCAAACGCGGTCACCATGCCAAAGGGCATTGCGATCAGAACGCGGTAATACACGCCGTCGACAGCGGCACCGCCCCACAACCGCAGCCACCCCTGGTAGACCGGATATGCCAGAACCAGCGCTCCATGGGGAAATTCGCTCCACTTTGCAAGCGCCGCGACCGACAAAAAGAAACTCGCGCTCGTAGCAGGCGGCAAACCAGAAAGGGCGTCTTCCGCGGCGCCTGCCGCTAGCGCAAAGCAAATCGCCGGCACCACCCTGCGCCGGGTAGCGAAGAAAACCGATGCGCTCATCAAAATCGGAAAACCCACGCCAGCGACCTTCGGCAGGAGTTCTTCCGCCGCGCACCCGACAACAAGCGTCAAAAGGGCCATCACAAACTGGACAATCTCACTCTTCACGACGGATGAATACGTCCTCCAGCGATAAATAATCCACTGACGGCAGCACTTCACCTTCGCGTACGAGACCCCTTTCGTCCGTTCGGACGTCCAGTAAAGTGCCAATCTCCAACCCTTTGGGGAACACCCCTCCGAGTCCTGATGTCACGACCCTCGCACGCGGAACCGCCTTTTCCACGTTCGTCAAATACTTCAAGCGCAAAACATCATCCGACCCGCCGGCTATTATGCCGCGTGGCCGCTCTCCAGAAGCCGTCTCTATTTCGCACGCCACCTTCACGCGCCCGTCAAAAAGCAGAGTCGCTTCGCAAGTATGCGGAGTAACCGCAGTGACGAGACCGACAAGCCCTTCCGGAACAACAACCACCGCCCCCTCGCAAACGCCGGCGAAAGACCCTTTGCCTATGCGAAGCTTGCGCCCGACTCCTGCCGCGCCGCCATCTTTGGACAGCACCTCTGCGGGAATCCAGGCGCTGCCGGCTTTCTCCGAGTAATTGAGGGCTCGGCGCAATCTTTCATTCTCCGCTTCGAGGCTCTCGATGTCGCTCCTGAGTATTGCCAGAGAAGCGATTTCCTGCCGGAGCCGTGCCGCTTCGGCCGAGGCTTTCGCCCCCTTTACAGAACCCTCGATGCGCGACCATACCCGTCTGAACAGGCCTACTTTTGCTTTTTCAATGGGATATGCCGCCTCAACAGCCGCCGGGCGGCATGACACAAAGACAACGGTAACCAATGCCGCAAGTGCGGCTATGGTCAATGCACCGTTTGTCTTAGGCTTCATTATAGGCGAATTCCCTTCTCGTTTCACGGAACCCGCCGAGGACTGTTACGACGTTTTCTTGTTCCTCGCAAGGAAATCGAGCTCGTTCATCACTACACCGGTACCTTCCGCCACGGCGGACAGCGGATCATCCGCCACCGTCACGGGAAGGCCCGTTTGCGACGCCAGAAGCTTGTCGAGACCCTTCAGCTGCGAGCTGCCGCCCGAAAGCACAAGGCCTCTGTCCACGAGATCGGCCGCGAGTTCGGGTTCGCATTTGTCCAATGTGGTTCGTACTGCGTCCACTATCTGCGAAACCGGCTCCTTGAGCGCGTCTCTGATTTCCTCGGAGGTTATCGTCAAAGTCTTCGGCAACCCCGCCACAATATCTCTACCCTTGATTTCGAGCGTATTCTCCTCACCTGTCGGATATGCGCTCCCGATACCAATCTTTATCATTTCAGCCGTGCGCTCGCCGATGGCGAGATTGTACACGCGCTTGACATAGTTTATTATGCAGTCGTCCATGGCGTCGCCGCCCGCTTGACGCGCCGAGTAGCTGTGCACAATACCGGCCAACGAGATGATCGCCACCTCGCACGTACCGCCGCCAATATCCACAATCATGGACCCCGCAGGCTCGCTGACGGGCAGGCCGACGCCTATCGCCGCCGCCATCGGCTCTTCGATCAAAAACACGTCGCCGGCGCCGGCCGCATGGGCCGCATCCTCGACAGCACGCTTCTCGACCTCGGTTATGCCGCTGGGCACAGCTATGACCATACGGGGCTTCGTGTATTTAGAATAGAATCTCTTAGGACAAACCTTTTTGATGAAATACGCTATCATCGCCTCGGTTATGTCGAAGTCGGCGATCACACCACTCTTCATGGGGCGTATTGCGACAATATTGCCTGGCGTGCGGCCGAGCATGCGCTTAGCCTCTTCGCCGACGGCAAGAACGCGCTTCGAGCCAGCCTGAATGGCCACGACGGAAGGCTCGCGCAGCACAATGCCGCGGTCCTTGGCGTACACTAACGAGTTCGCCGTACCAAGATCGATACCGATGTCTGTAGAAAATAGCGCTTTCAGTTTACCGAACATTACGTTCTCCATTCTCAATAATTGAGTGTATTTTACCGAAAAAGTGTCCTCTTTGTCAACCGAAGAAAGCCTTGTATAGCGCTCTCACCGCAACATCCCTGTCGGCATGGCGAACCGCTATCATGAAGGAAACCTCGCTCGAGCCTTGATTGACCATGCTCATGGAAATTCCGACGGATGCAAGGGCAAGGCACGCTTTCGCAAACATTCCAGGCGTGTAGCACATACCCTCTCCAACCACCATAAGTATGGTCAGATCGCGCTCAATGGCGACAAAATCCGGCTCCAGCTCCTTTTTAAGGAGCTGAACGACCCTGCGTTCCCGATCCTTGGGCAGATGCTGCCCTTTGACGACAACGCATACAGAATCAACGCCGGACGGCATATGCTCAAACGGTATTCGCTCATCCTCAAGCACCTGAAGCAGCCTGCGCCCGAAGCCAATCTGTCTGTTGAGAAGATACTTCTCGACTACTATGTTGCAGAAGCCGTCCATGGACGCAATACCGACTACCGTTCCCGGCACGACCCGCCTTGACTGGACTATCATCGTGCCAGGCTCCGAGGGGTGGTTCGTATTGCGGATGTTTATAGGTATTCTGGCGCGAACCGCAGGTATGACGGCATCGTCATTGAACACACCGAAGCCGGCGTACGCGAGTTCTCTCATTTCGCGATACGTCATTGTCGGGATGCCCTCGCCATCCTTGACCTCCGGCACGATTCGGGGATCGACCGGGTATACGGAATCGACATCCGTAAAATTCTCGTACACGTCCGCACAAACCGCTGCGGCGATTATCGAACCCGTGATATCGCTGCCGCCGCGAGGAAAAGTCGCCACCTTGCCGTCTTTTGTGCAGCCAAAGAAACCTGGGTATATCACAATGCCGTCGAAATTGGAAAATGCGCGGGAAAGTGTCGCATAGCTGGAGGGATCCAACGTAGCATCGCCGAACTCGCCGCGCAGCACCATGCCTGTGTCCTTGGGGCTTGCATAGCGCGCCTTGCGCCCGCGGGCATTGAAGGCGACCGCGACAAGCTTGGCGTTATTGTCCTCGCCGGCCGCCTTCATGAGGTCCATGAATTCCACGTCGCGAAGCGTCGCGACCTGGGCAAGGCGATCCATGAGATCCATCTCGATATTGCGGATTATCTCTTCTCCCAACCGCAATTCGCCTGCCATCTGCGCATAGCGCTCTACCACCGCACCGAATTGGCGATCCGTATTCTCGCCCTTTATGGCCGTTTCGGCGAGTTCGATCAGAAGGTCGGTTACCTTCGTGTCGCCAGAATGCCGCTTTCCGGGAGCGGACACGACGACAATGCGGCGTGCCGGATCAGACAGCACTATGTCAATGACCTTGTTGAGCTGTGCCGCATTGGCGAGTGAACTTCCGCCGAATTTACAGACCTTCATCCTCAATCCTCCCAGCTATAGCATGCGAAGCTTTACGGGTTTCGCGCCGACGACACCACTGGCCTCTATTTCGTCGAGCGCCTTCTCCAGGTCAGACGACCTTGCCTCGTGCGTAAGCACGACGACCGGCACGAATCCGTTACCTGTTTTATCCGTATTCTGCGAGTTGGCGGCCAGGATGCTGACATCGTGGCGGCCGAGCGTGGCGGCCATCGTCCCAAACGCACCCGCCCTGTCTGCGACCATGAAGCGTATGTAGAAACGGCTTGCGATGTCGCCGGCCTTTCTCAAGCGTACGCTCTCTTCGCCATATGACGGCGCTCCGCGCATGTAGCGCGTTTCGCCGCAGGCGAGATTGCGTGCGATGTCGCCGATATCGCCGATTACGGTAGAAGCCGTAGGCTCGCGCCCCGCTCCGCGACCGTAATACATCGTGTAGTCGCTCATGTCGCCTTTTATCCAGACGGCATTGAACGCATAATTGACGCTCGCGAGCATATGCGTCTTGGGCACAAGCGTCGGCGCGACGGAAATTTCTACTTCATCGCCGTCCTTCGCGAGGCGGGCAAGCAACTTGATCCTGTATCCGGAATCCGCCGCGTATTTGACGTCTTCGCGCGCAAGGTTGCGGATGCCTTCGACATTCACTTCGCTCAGGCTCGGCTGGAAGCCATAGGCCAGAGCGGCAAGGATGCACGCCTTGTGCGCAGTATCAAAGCCATCGACGTCCAGCGACGGATTCGCCTCGGCATAGCCAAGCCTTTGCGCGTCTTTGAGGACTTCACCGAAAGGAAGCCCCTCGTTCTCCATTCGCGTGAGAATGTAGTTGCATGTTCCGTTCAGTATGCCGTCTATGGACTCTATCTCATTCCCCGAAAGGCCTTCGCGCAACACGCGTATTACCGGTATGCCGCCTCCTACAGACGCCCCGAAATATATGTCGACATTGTTCTTGGCCGCCGCATCGAATATTTCGCGCCCATGTTCTGCCAGCAACTTCTTGTTCGCCGTGACGACGCACTTGCCGTTGCCGATTGCAGAAAGCACTAAATCCTTGGCTATGCCAGTGCCGCCAATCGTCTCGACGACAATCGCGACCTCGGGATCCGCCACAACCTGTCCGGCATCTGTCGTCAACATGTCGGCTGGCACGGCGACTCCGCGATCGGTAACGATATCAAGGTCGGCGACACGCTTGAGCGCTATATCCACGCCAAGACGCTGCGCCATAAGTTCCCGATGACGCAAAAGACCGTCGGCGACACCCGCGCCTACGGTACCGAAACCGAGAATTCCAACTCCTATCTGCTTCATCGAATCCTTCCTTGACGACAATAAGAAGTGTATTTTACTATTATTTGACCTCTCGCGTCAACTCCACGTCGATATGACGCTCCTCGTCGATGATACCGCCGAAGCGCGTCAAAGGGTGCCGGTTCACGCCTTGAGCATCAAATCCGACAGCAGTCTCGTGAACCGAGCGCCGTCCGTGACTGGCGAACCCTCGGCTATCAGCGCCGCGTCATAAAGCATCGCAATCGCATCAGAGAGGGACTCCCCCTTCAACCCAGCGACCTTCTTAACGAGCGGATGATCGGCATTCAGCTCCAGTATGCGCTTTTCTTCAGGCACATCGTTCTTCATCGCCCGCATCATGCGTACCATCGAAGGCGGCATGGCGTTCGCCATGGCCACCAGACAGCACGGCGAATCCGTGAGACGCGTAGAGACCCGCACATCGCCGACTTTGGCCTCGAGCTCTTTCTTGACGGCCTCTATGAAAGGCTTGAGTTCCTTCGCGGCCTTGTCGTTGGCCTCCTTTTCGGCCTTCTGCTCTTCTTCGCTGCCAAAGCCCACATCACCCTTGGCGATATCGACAAACTTCTTGCCGTCAAACTCCCAAAGCGATTCTGTCAAAAACTCGTCTACAGGATCGCAGAACAGCAACACGTCACAACCGTGCTTGCGCGCCGCCTCCAGCTGCGGAGCCTTTCGGGCGTCTTCTTCGCGCTCCGCCAGCAGATAATATATGTCCTTCTGCTCGCTCGGCATCGCTTTGACGTAATCTTCAAGGAACATCGTGCTGCCCGCGTCGCTGCGGGCCGTCGGATACTTGAGAAGCTTCTTTATGCGCTCGGCATTCGTGGAGTCTACGTGCACGCCCTCCTTTATCACAGTGCCGAACGAATTCCAGAATTCGTTGTATTTCTTCCCGTCCTTCTTCATGGACTCGAGAGTCGAGAGTATTTTTGCCGTGACCGCGCTCTTTATCTTTGCGATGACAGCATCGTCCTGGAGCATTTCGCGCGACACATTGAGAGGCAAATCGCTGGAGTCCACAACTCCTTTGACGAAACGCAGATAGCTCGGCAGCAGCATTTCGATATCGTCGCCGATAAAGACGTTGCGCACATAAAGCGACAGCCCGCGCTTTTGCTGCGGCATGAACAGCTCCATCGTGGCCTTCTTCGGCAGAAACAGCAACGCCTTGAACTCCACCTGTCCCTCGCCGGAAAAAGGAATCGTCTCGAACGGATCCTCCCAATCATGGGTGAGGTGCTTGTAGAACTCGGCGTATTCTTCCGGCTTTACATCCTTCTTGGCGCGCTTCCAAAGCGCCACCATGGTGTTGAGCGGCTTCTTCTCATCCTCTTCGCGGCGCTTGCGGTCTTCCTCCTTCTCGTCGGCTGGCGTATCCAGCAGGCGGAAGGTTATCGGGTATGCTATGAAGTCGGAATACTTTTTGACGAGCTCTCCAATGCGCCACTTGTCGAGGTATTCGGCCTGATCGTCTCTCAAATGCAGCATGACGCTGGTCCCGAAACCGTCACGCTCGGCATCGGCGATCGTATAGCTGCCGCCCATGTCGCTCTCCCACTGAAAAGCCGCATCGCCGCCGCGCTTCTTCGAAACGACGCGCACCCGGTCGGCCACCATAAACGCCGCGTAGAATCCGACACCGAATTGCCCTATGAGTTCCGGCAGATCCGCGGCGGCGCCCGCTTCGCCCTTCTCCTTGAGAGCCTTGCGGAACGCCTTCGTGCCCGAACTGGCTATCGTGCCGAGATTCTGCTCGAGTTCGGCAGCGTCCATGCCGGTGCCGTTATCGCTCACCATCAGCGTCTTTGCGCCCTTGTCCACAAGTATCTCTATCTTCCACTCGGGATTGTCCGCAGCCAGAGTCTTGTCGGTCAGCGAAAGGAACTTTGCGCGATCGATTGCGTCGGACGCGTTTGAAATCAGCTCCCTCAGGAAAATCTCCTTCTTCGAATATAGCGAATTTACCACGAGATCGAGCATCTCCGTGATCTCGGCTTTGAATTGGTTCGTCTTCTTTTCCATTTTGTTGCCTCTCTTTGCTGTTTTACTTTGTCGGATCGTCAAACTCCCTTATCACGTCGAGCAGTTGTTCGGCGAGGTCTGGATCGACCTCGAAAATGTTCTCTTGCGCGGAATACGTATTGTTGCTTATGTTGGCCTTCACTCCGATAAAGCGATCGAACGCAGTCTTCTTCGACCCGCGGCCCGTCTTTTCGCGGTCGAGCACGCCATAGTTGACGAGATTCTGGAATATGTCGTTCGCGTGTTTGGGGTCTATGTCGATTCTGTAGGTTTTGATGGAACCCCAGTTTTCCTCGTTGTACCCCTTCGCGAAGTCATTCGATACGAGCTCGCTCGTGCCTTTCTTGACCTCGACATGCCCGAGCCCGTTCATGTAGACGCTTATGCGGCGGATGGGTTTTCTGTTCAGGTTGTAGTAGTGGATGTGCACCCAATTGAGCTGGCTCTCCCTCACCGTTATGTAGGGATTGACCCAAAACGGACCGCACCCCGAAAGCACTGCGGCCCCGATCGCCGCCATCAGAAGTTTCTTGAGCATATCAACCCGGCTCCATACAGCGTTAATGTCTGGTCTATCGTAAACGGCATTTCAAGCCCAGAAAGCACCCATTTGGCGAATCCTCCAGTGGCGACAAGGCGAAAGTCTTCCTTGAAATTTCGCGCAAGCACTCCGGCGATCTCCCTCACCATTCCCCGATAGCCCACAAGCGCGCCAAATCGCATTGCCTCCTCGGTGGAACGCCCGATCTTCGGCGCCTTCCCGCTGCCAAGCCGCATTCTGGGCAGTTTTGCCGTGCGCTCGAAGAGGTAGTCCCTCATCAGCGGGAAACCAGGCGCGATCACGCCGCCGCGCCACACGCCGTCCCTGGTCACCACAGCGGCGGTGAGAGCCGTGCCGAAATCCATCACAAGAACAGGCGCCCCGTAACGCGATACCGCTCCTGCCGCGTCGGCCAGCCTGTCCGCGCCAATCGTCTTCGGCTTTGGATAGTCAAGCTTTATCAAGCCCCCCAGCCTGTCGTGGGAAACCTGACGGAAATCCATATTCCCCTTTTTGGCGAACGAGCGCCATTTTGCGTCCGCGTCCGGCACCACCGAGACGTACGCCAACGCTTGGGGGCGTGCGCCGCCTGGAAACTTTGCACAGATTCCCTCGACCGCTCTGGATGCCTCGACGTAGCCGCCATCGCAATGCTTCACATTTGTCACGCGGCCGTCGGACCAAAGTCCCACGGCCGTGGAAGTGTTGCCGACATCTACGACTGCCAGTCTCAAACCGTTCTCCACTCCAGAGAAAGATCTATCGACCCCGCCGAATGCGTAAGGCAACCGAGCGAAATGGCGGTGACGCCCGTCGCGGCCACCTCTTTGGCGCGATCGAGCGTTATTCCTCCTGACGCCTCGGTCTTGGAAATACCCTTGCACATCTTGACGCACTTCTTCATGTCGGCGCAACTCATGTTGTCGAGCATTATCCACTCGGGCTTGGCTTTCAGAGCGCTTTCGCATTCACGCAGGCTCTCCACCTCGACCTCTACGGCAAGACGCGGAAACGCCTTGCGCGCGGCGAGAACAGCCTGATCAAGCTCGTCCGGGTCGCCCCCGCGCCAAAGACGGCGGTGATTGTCTTTCATCAAAACTCTGTCGTAAAGCCCCATTCGGTGATTCTCGCCGCCGCCGCACAACACCGCATACTTCTCGAACACGCGAAGCCCGGGAGTCGTCTTTCGCGTATCAAGAATAATGGTTCCATAACGCTTGACGGCTTCTACGAATTTGCGCGTAAGCGTCGCCGTCGCGCACATTCTCTGCATGAAATTGAGCGCTGTGCGCTCGGCCGCAAGAATGCTGCGCGCCTTGCCCTTGAACTCCAGAATGGGCTCGCCCGGCTTGACCGCCGTGCCGTCCGGCTTGAGAATCTTGACCGATATCTTCGGATCGACCATCTTGAGGACTGCCCGCGCAACCGTCGCACCAGCGACAACGCACCCCGTGCCCTTGGCGAATATCTCGCCAACGGCTTCGGCTTTGGGGTTCACAAGCGCAATCGAAGTGGCATCGCAACGCGGCGAAGAGCGCATCGACCCGACGGACACGAGATCCTCATTCAGCGCGAGCCGCACTGCGGACTTCGCGCGCGGCGAGTTCATCACATCTTTCATCAGACTACCTGATTGCAAAGATAATCCCAATGCTGATACAGCACAAACGCGAGAACGCCCGCCACCACAAGCGCAAGAACGCCCACGCCGAGAGCAATCATCGCCGATTTTTTACCGACCGTACCGCCTTTTTTCGCGGATGTCTCAGGCACGTCTAGTTTGAACCTGTCGGCGATTGTCGCCGATCCTGTAGCTGGAGCGGGTGCCGATGCCGCAGCCGAGGCGCCTGCTGGCTTGACTGGCTTAATCTTTTTGATTGTCATGCTGATATTATACCACCTTGCGCATGTTTCAGTCAATGCGAAAAGTTCTGTCGGGGGTCCCGCGAAAATGGCAACATCCGACAGGGCGACAAGGAATATCGCCGGACAACGGCAGGCTCGTCAATGCGCAAATATGATGTCCGGCGGCGGCGGCGCGGCAAAACACATCATTTCGTTCGTCAACGGATGCGGAAACTCAAGTTGAACCGCATGCAGAAGCTGTCTTTTCGGACGCACCGCCAAAGCCCTGTCTTTAGCCGCGTCGCCGTACAGCGCATCCCCTACTATCGGATGCCCCAAATGCGCCGCATGCACCCTGATTTGATGGGTTCTGCCGGTCTCGATTGCAAATTCGACAATCGCGAGCGGGCCATGCTTTTCGAGGACGGTCCAATGCGTAACGGCGCGCTTTCCTCCTGCCGCTCCCACAACCATCCGCTTTGCGTCCCAACTCTTGCGCCCTATAGTCGTCTCCAGCATGCCTTGCGCCGGCCGCGGCGCGCCGTGCAAAACGGCCAGGTATGTCTTGCGGACCCTAGCGTGCGACTCGAACGCCTCCCTCAGCTTCAGATACGCGCGCCGCGTTTTCGCGAACACCATGACTCCGCTGGTTTCGGCATCCAGCCTGTGCACCACACCCGGACGCTCCACGCTGCCCACACCGCGCATTTCGGGAAACAGCTTTACCAGCGCATCGCACAGCGTCCCCTTCTCGTGCCCAGGCGATGGGTGCACATATACGCAGGCCGGCTTGTCCACGACAACGATTTCGCTGTCGTCATACAGAATAAAATTTCTTTTCAACGGCAGACCGTCCTTGCGACAACATGATCCTGTCCGGCCGGTGAACTTACGCAGTGGAATCTCTCGCCCTTCTCCGGGCCGTCGCATACCTTCACCACCACATCCTCGCCGGCCAAGGTCTCGCTGCGGAACACAATCTCGATTTCGCCAGCCTGGATACCGGCCAAAGGCTCCATCAGCCATTCGATATAGTGGACATTGTTGACATGTCCGTTCAGGTCTATGTGCGAATTCTGCGCCTTGAACCTGTATTGCGCACATTCCGCCCCTTCAGGAAACCTCAATCGGGGCGTCCATGGATCGAGGCCAAGAACAGGTTCTCTCTCGGTATTCGCCAGCGCGAACACGCTCTGCGGTATCGGCACGACTTTGCGGCTCGAAAGGTCTATCAGCATCCATTCCGTGGTTGCCACACCCAGCACGCGCCCGTCATGGCCCTTTATCGTGAAATCGCGCCACGCCGTTATGCGCCGGCCTCCGCGCGGAAATGTCAGCACGGTTACGCGATCCGCCCATCTGGGGTACTCCGTCATTCTGACATTCATACGCGTCAGCACCCATGAAATGTTCTCTCCTGCGGCCTCGAAATCGGATTTCGAGAACTTGAGTGTTTCGGCGTTCAAAGACGCCGCCTCCTGAAGGTAGTTGCAGATTGTGGCAAGCGACGCATAGCCATCCTTGCCGCATTCGTAGCTTCTCACGGCGAACTCGTATTCTCCGAACGTATCCATTCTACATCTCCATTACATGTGTCTCGCCGGCATATACCGGCCTGCCGCCTACGACGAGCGAACCGTCGCGGGCGATACCGCCGCAAATTCCCGATACCGGAGTCTTGTCGTCGTCTGTCTGCGCTACGCAAATATTCCTGCCCTTCAGACAGTCCACTGCGGAGAACTCCTCGTAGAGCGAAGCGAAGCCGCCCGAAAGCCACCTCCCGTAAACAGCAAAAATCGAATCCACGAGGGACATCATAATCTCTTCGCGATCGAACCGTCTGCCGCAGATTGTCGCGAGCGAAGCCGCCTTGGACGCAATCTCCGGCGGAAACCGCGTCTGGTTGACATTCAAGCCTACGCCGGCTATGACAGTGTCGCCGTGCCTCTCGCAAAGTATGCCTGCGACCTTGCGCCCGTCGAAAAGGACGTCATTGGGCCACTTCACCGAAAGCGCCACTATCGGAGAAAGCGCCTTGACGATTGCGAGCCCCGCCACAAGCGGCAGTGTCGCGATTTCTTCGGGCGGCTTTCCTCCGCACGACAGCACCACGGAAAAAGTCAGATTCTCGCCCTCGGCGGAATGCCATTTGTGGTCTAACCTGCCGCGCCCTGCGGTCTGGCGGTCTGCCGCGAACACATCGCCATGCACGCCTCCTCGCGCGTCGATGTTCGTCGAGGTCGTGACAGCCTTGCGGAACACTCTCATGCAAGAAGCTCCAGCGAGAAAGGTCCGTCATTCAAGAGCCGAACCTTCATGTCGGCGCCGAATCTGCCCGTGCCCACACGATCGGCGCCAAGCCTTTCGCGCAATTTCGAGACGACGCGCCCGTACAGCGGTTCCGCCAACTCGGGACGCGCCGCATTCGAAAACCCCGGCCTGCGTCCATGCGCCGTGTCGGCATAAAGAGTGAACTGCGACACGATTATCACGCTGCCGCCTATGTCCTCCAGAGACAGATTTGTGCAGCCCTTTTCGTCTTCGAACATTCTCAAGGACGGTATGCGCTCCGCAATCTTATCCGCCTTCGCCTCTGTATCGCCGTGCGTCACGCCCAGAAGAACGAGCAGCCCCTTCCCGATCTCGGCGACACGCTCACCGTCAATCGTCACCGACGCCTCGGCGACACGCTGCAGCCACGCCTTCATGACATCCGAACCCTGTTCAGAACCGACTTTATCGAAGTCCACATATCGCGCTTTATCTTCTTTACGGCGTCCGTCACCGTAGAGAAGCGCAATATGTAGCCCGGCGAATACGTAATGAGCACATTCGGCGAAACCGGCGTGGCTACCCAATCCCCTGGCGCGCCGGAAACGGACGGAAACCATTTGTCGAGAGCGAGGCGGCCAAGCACGATATACGCCTTTGCCTTGGGCAGAGGCTCTTCATGCAACACAGGGGCTTCTTCGGGGCTTTTGCCCAGCGCTATGGCGATCTTCGCCATCATCTCACGCTCGGCCTCCGCAAGCGGCCTGTCGTGCAGAAACACGAAGTCGAACGCCTTGCCTTGGCCAGTTTGCGCCATCGCGGCGCGTTCCGCCTTAGGCCGGCTCTCTTCCAGAGGCGCGACAGGCGAGCGAAGCACCGACGGCGCTTCAGCAGCGGGCAACGGCGCCAGCAGCGCCCTGTCGCACTCGACCATACGAACGCCGAGCTCGCGTTCAAGCGCAAGCTCGGCTTCCAGTCCTTCAAGTATGTAATCTACGGCGTTCACGCCTTCTTGGGCTTGTTGAACCCGTACGGATTCTTCTTCTGCCAGCGCCAGGCGTCCTCGCACATTTCTTCAATGCCGCGCTCGGCCTTCCAGCCAAGTTCCTTGAGCGCGAGCGAAGGATCGGCCCAGCACTCGGCGATATCGCCGGGACGGCGGGGGCAGATCTTGTAGGGAACCTTGCGCTTGGAGGCCTTCTCGAAAGCCTTGACGACCTGCAGCACGGAATATCCGTTGCCGGTGCCGAGGTTGTATATCTGCAGGCCGAGCTTCGGTTCCTTCTCAAGCTTCTCGATGGCCTTGAGGTGGCCGAGCGCGAGATCGACGACATGGATGAAGTCGCGCACGCCCGTACCGTCTACGGTCGGGTAGTCGTTGCCGAAAACATTGAGCTCAGGCAGGCGGCCTACCGCGACCTGCGCCACATACGGCAGAAGGTTGTTGGGTATGCCCGCAGGGTCTTCGCCGATAAGGCCGGACTTGTGCGCGCCGATCGGGTTGAAGTAGCGCAGGAGAATCACGTTCCACTCGGGGTCGGCCTTCTGGACATCCTTGAAGACCTGCTCCATCATAAGCTTCGTCCAGCCGTATGCGTTCGTGCAGCCGGGGGTCGGGAAGTCTTCGCGGATCGGCACCGACGCGGGGTCGCCGTAGACCGTCGCGGAGCTGGAGAACACGATGTTCTTGCAGCCGTGGTCGGCGAGGCACTTGAGAAGCGTGAAAGTTCCGCCAAGGTTGTTGTTGTAGTACTTGAGCGGAATCTTGGTGGACTCGCCCACGGCTTTGAGCGCGGCGAAATGGATCGTCGCGTCGAAATGCCCTTCCTTGTCGAGAACGGCGTTGAGCTTCTTCTCGTCGCGGATATCGACCTTGTAGAATTTTGGCGCCTTGCCCGTAATCTTCTTCACGCGTGAAAGCGACTTCTTGGAGCTGTTGCAGAGATTGTCGACTATGACAACCTCATGCCCGGCGTTCAGCAATTCGACCACTGTATGGCTACCGATGAATCCGGCGCCGCCTGTAACGAGAATCTTCATTGTCTTGATACCTTTCGTTTATGTTTGTATTATCCTATAAATCGCAGTCGAAGTCAAGTGAGCGCCCCGCCACGGACCACGGCGATCGTCCGCCACTTGCCTTTCCGCCACCTCGCCGCCGAGCCAAAGCATATCACCACGACATACACTACCATCGTGGACCACAAGACAGGCATCGTATTGCAGAGCGCCGCGGCGGCCCACACGAGCGGCAGCCACACCCCAAAGGCGCAAAACGACATCCACCACATCACGAACTTGGTATCCCCCGCGCCCTTCAACGCGCCGCACAAGACGGTATCCACCGCGTCCATCACCAGCCAGCACCCCATCAGCATGAAAAGCTTGAACCCCAGCGCCATGAACGGCTGCTTCAGCGCGGCGTCGGACGGCGCGAAAGCAGACAACACCAAAGGACACGCCGCAATCGCCGCAATCGACAGGACCAGCGCCACGAGCGCCGCCAGTACGACGGTGCGCCGCGCCGCCAGCGCCGCCTCCTTGTCGTCGCCCCGCCCACGCGCCTGGCCGACCAGTGTCTGCGCCCCGATGGCGAAACCTTCCATTGGGGCGTAGAGGAGATAATTGACGGTGAAAACGGCATTCGAAGCGGCGAATTCCAGATCGCCCACAAGCTCGGTGACGAATACGAATACGGTGAAAGAAAGCATGCTCAGCACATTGTAGGCCCCAGCTGGCACGCCGAATCTCAGCATGCGCCAGACCAGCGCCGCGAATTCCCTTTTTGGCGGACGGCGCACCGTCCCGGCCACTTTCTCGCCGCCTCCCTCGCGGAAAACCGCGAACACGAGAACCGCCCACTGTAAAGCCGTTGAGGCGACAGTCGCATACGCCGCGCCCGCCACGCCCAGACGCGGCAGAGAGCACCAGCCGAATATCAAAAACGGATCCAGCGCAATATTGATCGCGTTGCCCAGAAGATTCACCCAGAACACAAGTCTGGTCTGGCCGCGCCCGGTGAAATACGACGATGCCGCCATCTGCGCGCAAACGAAAAAGCCCCCTGCCAGACATATGTCGCAATATTCCCGCTCGAGCGCCAGCAACTCGCCGTATGGCGCCGTTTTGCCGAGTATCCAGTCCGCCGCGGGGACTAGCGCCAAGATAAGCGCACCGGAAACCGCGGCGATCGCCGTTCCGGCTTTGAAGCTTACGAAGCACATTCTCCTGTCGTTTGCGCCATGGTAGTGCGCCACGAACACTCCCGAATAGGCCACAATGGCCTGAAAGAAACCGACGAACACCCAAGACAGGGTCGATGCAGGCAGCGCCGCTTCGAACGCCGTCATCGAATATCCCGCCAGAAACGCCCTGTCCGCAAACTGCATCACGGCATTGTTGATCATGCCGAGGGCAAGCGGCCAGACAAGCTTGAATATCTCGAGATACGGTTTCATTAAAACAATACGCCCCTCGCGTTAACGAGGGGCGCTTGTCGTCGAACCTTGCGGTTACTTGTTCAGCGCGGCCGTGACATCGGCGAGCACCTGGCGAAGCGCCTTGGGGACGCGGTGGGCCGTCTTCGAGGCGACCTTGGAGTCCTTCGACGGCTTGGCGTCATACTCGTCGTAGGAGGCGCCGACGGTGGCAATCTCCTTCTTCCAGCCCTCGACATCGACCTTGACGAGCTCGTCGAGCATCTTCGGATCGACCGTGAAGCCCTCCTTGCCCTCGTTGTTGGCGAGGTCGATATCCTTCGCAAAAGGCAGATTGCCGATAGCCGTCTCGTTGGCCTTGACCTGACCCTCGATGCGCTGGCAGATCCACTTCAGCACACGGCTGTTGTCGCCGAATCCGGGCCACATGAACTTGCCGTCGGCAGTCTTGCGGAACCAGTTGACGAAGTAGATCTTGGGCAGCTTGGTCGCATCGGCGCTCGTGCGCTCCATCGCCAGCCAGTGCTGGAAGTAGTCGGCGACATTGTAGCCGAAGAACGGCAGCATAGCCATCGGGTCGCGGCGAACCTGGC
>ONWT01000089.1 GCA_900321575.1 uncultured Lentisphaerota bacterium
GACCGCGCGGTAGCCGACCTTCGAGAAGCCCCAGAATGTTTTTAGAGACAATGGTTCCTATTTCCAGAACAAAATAAAGAAAGTTCCGTTTGAAAAGCGGCAGGTGAAAAAGTCACCGATTCGGCGGAAATGTGATGCAATATTTGTGTTTCCAAATGGCAGATGAGATGCTTCAAACGGAACTTTGGGAAAATAGGGAGCAGCGGTCCCTATTTTTGTGGGTTCCGTTTGAGAGTCTCCACCTCCACCAAGCTTCAGATCGTGTTGCGGCGGCGAATGGCTATAGACTGCACCAGCCACATCGAAAGCCCCAGCACGGAATACCACGCAGCACATTCCCACAGCGTCCATGGCGCAGTCTCTATGCACAAGCCGGGAATGCGCGATACCGCCCACGATATGCCGACCATCGCCTTCGACACTAGCGCCGCCGCGAAATTGAAGTGCGATGCCAGCATTGGCGAGGCATAACTCAATATAGCGCCAAAAAACGCCGCGCCGACTGAAAACTCCATAGCCGGTATCAAAAGGAAGTTTGCGAGAATGCCGCCAAGTGAGACGCGCCCAAACACATGCGCGACGATAGGAGTGCCTGCCGCCCATGCCGCGAGCGAAATTCCGGCGACCTCCACGCTTTTCGACCGCAGCGACTTGGACCACTCCACAAAAAGAAGTATTCCCAACATCACGGTAAAAGACATTAACGACGCGACATTGACCAGGCTCTCGGGCCACAGCAAATGAAAGACTGCGAATGTGGCCGTCCACGCGGAAAGTCCGTCTGGGCGGCGCATTCCAATCGGAGCTGTCAGGTAAATGCTCGCCATTGCCGCCGCACGCAGGGCGCTAGGTCCGCAACCGACCATACCTACATAGAACCATAATACGGGCACCGTCACAAAACCGGCGATCCTGTACGGCACAAACATGAACACTAGTGCGGTCATGATGACTTTCGCCATGATTGCCACGTGCAGGCCCGATATGGCGAATATGTGGAGCGTACCGGCATCGATGAACACTTCCCTGGTCTCATGCGGCAGTCGTGCACGCTCGCCAAGAAGCAAAGCGCGGTTTATGTCCGCAAAAGCGGAATACTCCGTTTTGTCCACGCCTATGCCGATCCGCCGCGATATGTCGCGCCTCGCCGCGTCAAGAAACATTCTCAACGCCGATCTGCCCGATGAAGGATCGCGAACGGCAGACGACCCCGTGCCTTTAACCCAAAGCCTTCGCCGGCGGTAATCGCTTGCAGGCTTTCTCTCAAGCCAGCCCGCGCACCGCCATGTCTCGCCGACCATGGGCGGGGGAACACCCTCTTCCAACTTGAATATTGCGCGGACATCGACGCCCTTGTACGTGCTGTCGAATGAAGTCCATCCGCTCTCGCCGACACCCCAGGGCGGAATGCCCTCGACAATCAGCGACGCCTCGAAAATGCGCCCCGATTCGGACGCGTCGCGCAAGACGACGCTGCGCATTCTCGCCGCATGCATTGCGAGCGCGATTCCGGCGAGGAATACGGCCAAATACCGCCAGCCAGGAACGTTTTTGCCGTACCCGAGCAATGCGGCAACCGCGGCCGCGAACGCAGCGACCGGCCAAGCCGAAGAGATGCCGCACGACAAGAATCCGCAAAGCTCGCCGATCGCGAGAGTCGCAGGCAGTGCGAGGCGCCACATGATCAGAGCTCTGCGATGATTATCGTGGACGCCTTGGGCATGAGCATTTCGAGCTCGTTGCGATCGCCTGGATCGAACTCTATCCCCTTGTCGTGCAACACGGTGCGCACCCTGTCGGGCACTTCGTATGCGCCAACGGCGCCCTTCACTTCCGCCTTTAGATAGTAGCGCTTGAAAAACTTTCCGTTGAGCGAAAGATCGGCAGTCTTGGTAAGCCGGTGCACTACGAGACTGAACCTCGGGTGGTCCATCACCCTGAGCTTCCTGCCGATGACGACCTTTTCGACGTTGCCGCCGTTTAGCTTGGCGAGCGAGGACAGCGTCGACCCATGCTCATAGGCTATGCGAGACGCAGTGTCGCCGCGCTTCACGACGACTTCCGCCACCCAAGGCGATGTTGCCGCGCCAAAAAGCCGGTTCATGTTCAATACGCCAAGCCTCCTCGCCAACGAATCATCGAGATCCGCGGCCGGATTGCCCGGCAAAGACCGCAACTGCTCGATCGTTTCGATGGCCATGGCCGCGTCGCGGTTCTTCTCGGCGGTTTCAAGGCGCATGAGCAGATTGGTCACCTTTGTGGGACGCTTGGCCGTGCCGGAGGCCTCTATCTTTTCTGGCGGCGGCACATCGGGCGCGGAAATCTCCGCGCCGCCTGCGTCATCCTGTTCCTTGCCGGACGAACGCCCGCCGCCATCCTCGACCGACGGCACGGGCGCTACGCCGCTTTGCTGCGGCACAACCACGGCCGATGCGGCCTCGGCCTGCATATTGGCCAGCGCGACCTCTATATCGGTCCCTTTCCTTGCGCGCGACATCAGCGTCGCCGCGAGAGAAACCAAAGCTATCAAGAATACTATGCCAAGAGCCCACGGCAAAAGACCCGGCGAATCGCCATCGGTCCTCACCGGGTTGTATTCTATGCCGAATTTCCCTCGGGCGAACGACATCGGCGATTACTTGCCGGCCGGCGTCTCGCTCTCGACAACGCCAGAGACGGACGACCTTGCCACCTCGATGACGGTACCAGGCGCGATCTCTATCTTGAACGTCTTTTCGGTCGCTTCCGCGATGGTACCCATGAGGCCGCCCGCGAAGACAACCTTGGCGCCCGCACGAAGGCTCTCGATCATTTTGCGGCGCTCTTTCTCCTTGCGCTGCTGGGGACGGATCATCATGAAATAGAAGATCGCGAGTATCAGCAGCATCGGCACGAGCATGCCCATGCCTCCGGGCTGCTGCGCGGGAGCGCCCGCGGCGGGGGCGGCAGGCTGCACTTCTGTAGCGGTTGTCTCATTCATTGGCTGTATCCTTTCTTACTTGTTCTTTCCAGTCCGCGAAAGTGCCGTCGGCTATTGCCGCGCGCATTTCGCCCATAAATCTGTTCAGCGCATCGACATTGTGTATCGTCAGAAGCCTAAGACCGAGAATCTCGCCTGCATTGAGCAAATGGCGCACGTAGCTGCGCGTGAAATTGCGGCAGCAGTAACAGTCGCATCCTTCTTCGACAGGGCCCTGATCGAGAATCCATTTGGCCGCCTTTATGGCGACGTTGCCCTTTCGCGTAATGGCCGTGCCGTGGCGCGCCACGCGCGTGGGTATGACGCAGTCGAACATGTCCACGCCGCGCGCGACACACTCGGCCATCTGGTGCATGACGCCCAGCCCCATGACGTATCTCGGCTTGTCTTCCGGCAAATACGGCACGCTGGCATCGACCGCCTGATACATGTACTGCTCAGGCTCGCCGACCGAAACGCCGCCTATCGCGTAGCCATCGAAACCTGTTTTGACCAGCTCCTCGGCGCAATGCCTGCGCAAATCGTCGTAGACCCCGCCCTGCACAATGCCGAATACCATTTGCCCCTCGGCGTGGGGCTGCTCTTTGGAAACCTTCGCCCATCTGATCGTCTGATCGACGGACTTCTCGGCCCGCTGCCTGTCGCAGGGATACGGCAGGCACTCGTCGAACACCATCGCTATGTCGCTGCCCAACACTCGCTGCATTGCCATGGACTCTTTCGGCCCCAAGAAGAACTCGTGCCCGTCAAGATGCGAATTGAAGCGGCAGCCCTCTTCGGTCATCTTCCGCAGCTTCGCAAGGGAAAACACCTGAAAACCTCCGGAATCCGTCAGTATCGGACCGTCCCACCTCATGAACTTGTGCAGCCCGCCCGCCGCGGATATCACCTCCGCCCCGGGTCTGAGCATCAGATGATACGTGTTGCCGAGAACGACTTGCGCCTTGTTCTCGACAAGATCGCGCGGCTCCAGCGCCTTCACCGTGCCCTGCGTGCCGACATCCATGAAAACAGGTGTGTCGACGCTGCCATGCGCCGTTGTCAGCTTGCCAAGTCTAGCCTTGGTGCGCAAATCCTTCTTTATGACCTCAAAGCCCATTGCGTCCACATTGTACCATAATTTGCCTATTTGCGC
This sequence comes from uncultured Lentisphaerota bacterium, assembly GCA_900321575.1. Taxonomy (GTDB): domain Bacteria; phylum Verrucomicrobiota; class Kiritimatiellia; order RFP12; family UBA1067; genus UBA1067. Next base: position 4,116 of record ONWT01000089.1, read on the forward strand.
TCTTTGACGCCAAGGTCGCTCAGCCTCATCGAAATTATGCGCGAAACGCCCTTCTCCTGCTGCGAAACGCCGTAGACGAGATCCGAGCCTGCAATCGTATGCTGATTGTGGGTTATTATTAGGAACTGCGACTGCACCAGAAACTCCTTCAGCTGCTCCACGAAGCGCCCGATATTCGCGTCGTCCAACGCCGCATCAAGCTCGTCCAGCATGCAGAACGGCGCAGGCTTGATCATGAAGATCGAGAACAGCAGCGCGACCGCTGTCATGGTGCGTTCGCCGCCCGAAAGCAGCGTGACGGACTGGGGACGCTTTCCGGGCGGCCGCGCGATTATGTCGATACCGCACTCCAGAGGATCCTCGTCGTTCTCAAGCAGGACAAGCCTCGCCTCGCCGCCGCCGAACAGTTTCGTGAACATCGTCTGGAAGTTGCGGTTCGCCTGCTCGAATGTCGTCCTGAACATCTCGCCGGACGTCGTGTTGAGATTGTTTATGAGATCAAGAATCTGCGCCTTTGCCGCTATGAGATCGGCTTCCTGCGCCTTCTCTCTCGTATAGCGCTCCTCCAGTTCGCGGCATTCGTCTATGGCGACCATGTTCACCGGCCCCAGCGCCGCAATCTCGCTTTGCAGCTTGGCGACGCGCTGCTCAAGCTCTTCGATCGGCGGCACGACGCCCTTCTTCCATTCAGGATCCGGCTCGCGCATGACGGCCTCGGCGAAAAGCCCGTATTCGTCCTGCAGATGCTCGTAGACGTTCTGCCGCCGCATTGTGGCCTCTGCCGCCTGGACTTCGAGCTTGCCCCTGAAATCCCGCGCCTGGTCCAAACCGGCCCGCTTTTCCGCCACCGATCTGTCGGCGATGGATATCTTCTCCATCATCTCCGAGCGTCTTCCGCGCTCGTCCTCCATCGCCAGCGTCAAATCGGCGGCTTTGGCCTTCAGCGTGTCCAGGCTACCCAGCAATTCGCCGGACTCCTCGGTAAGCCTGCGGATCGACTCTTCATACCCGCGAATGCCGGACTCGCGGCCTTCCATCGACCTTTCAAGCTCTTCGCGGCGCTTGTCCGCCGACTCTCTTTGCTGCCCGACGAACGAGAGTTCCTGCTCCATCTGGCTCACTGCGATGCGCCGCTCCGTCAAAGCCTGCGACTCGGCGACATTTTCCGTCTCAAGCGCGCGCAACTCTTCTTCGCCGCTGGAAATGCCGTCCAGCAGAGCATCCCTCTTGGCTATCGCTTCCTCGAGATCGCCCGCAAGCGCTTCACGCTTCGCCGTATCGTCGGCATTCGCCTGGCGAACGGCCTCAAGCTCGCGCTCGGCCGCCTCCAGTCTGGCGCGCACGCTCATAGCGTCCTTGCCAGTCAGAGACTCCTCGCCATCGGCCTGTGCGGCCGCGCGGCGGGCCTCCGAAAGCCTGCTCTCGGCCTCCTCCAGACGGGCGCTCAACTCCGCGACCTTGTCGGACCCGTTCTCCAGCACGTCATGCGCCTCGGCAATCTTCTCCTTCAGGGTCCGGATCGTTTCTTCCGTAATGGTAATGGGAGACTTTTTCCCGGACGAAGACGCCACGGACGCGCTTAGCCCCCACGAACCGCCCTTTCCGCCCACAAGCACAACATCGCCAAGCAGATTCTCGGCCATCGCCAGCTGTTCCTCGCCGAGAGGCAGATGCTCCACCAAGCGGTCGCCCTCGCCCACCGAAGCGCCTTCCTTGCCGGTTTCGATAGCCGTTATGCGCACATCGCCGTCCGTGCGCTCGAGTATCGACTCCAAAACCGTCTTCGCCTTGGCTTCGTCCTTCATCATCTCAAGCTGGGCCTCTTTGGCCGCCGCCTCGCTCTGCATTTCGCCGAGATGTCCGCGCGCCTCGTCGATTTTGCGCCGCAAATCGTCAAGCTCGCCCTTCACCGCCTCACGGCGCTCTTCGGCCTCGCGCTCGACCGCCCTGGCGGACTCCGCTCTCGCCTTCACTTCGGCAAGGTGCTCCTCCGCCGTCGCCACGGCGCTCCTCAAATGCTCCACATCCGCCGTCAACCGCTCGGTCTTCACTATCGCCTCGCGTGCGGCGGCTTCCATGCGGGCTATCTCGTCCCTCGCCGCTGCCGCGCGCCTGTCGCACTGCACGCTCTCGGCCCGCGACGCCTGTATTGTCGAACGTATCTGATCTATACGCGCCTGCGAAGCGCGGAACGTCTCTTCGCTGTCGGCCAGGGCCTCTTGCGCCGCCGACAGAGAGTCCGAAAGCAAGGTCGTCTTCTGGGCCAGCGACTCCACCTGCATCTGTATCTCTTCGAGCTGTCTGCGGGTACCCTCTATCTCTCGCCCGTCGCGGTCTGCGAACTGGCGGTACTCGGCTATGCGCTGCGCATTGACCCCGATCACCTCGTTCGCGCGCCGGTACGCGCTCTCCGCTTCGGCCTGGCTCGTGGCCAGCGTCTGCAATCGTTCTTCGAGCTCGTGTATCTCCTGATGCAGCCTCTGCTGCTCGGCTTCGGCGGCGACGACAACCTCGGTCGCCTCGGCGATGGCCTTCTCGATCTCGCTGCGGTTTGCCGCGTTCTGCTCGAGCACCTGGTCGTAATCGCGGATCCTGTTCTTGGAGACGTATATGTCCAGCCCACGCAACTCGTCGCGCAGTTCCTTGTAGCGCTGCGCCTTGCCGACCTGACGCTGCAGCGACCCGATCTGCCGCTTCATCTCGCGCAGGACGTCAGCCTCGCGAAGAAGGTTCTGCTCAGTCTGCTCGATCTTGCGGAGCGCCTCCTTGCGGTCGGCCTTGAACTTCGTTATGCCCGCCGCCTCTTCGAATACGGCACGGCGGTCTTCGGGCTTGGACGACAGAATCGCGTCGATCTGGCCCTGCGCCATGACCGAATACGAACTGGTGCCGATGCCCGTGCCCATGAACAGATGCTGCACGTCCTTGAGGCGGCACGCCTGCTTGTTTATGAAATATTCGCCGGAACCGTCGCGGTATACGCGCCGCGTTATGGTAACCTCGTGGTATTCCGTGCCGAGCTCCTTCTCGCAATCGGCAAAGGTTATGGACACTTCGGCCAGCCCCAGCGGCTTTCGCGTATCGGTACCGTTGAACACGACATCGACGAGCTTCGAACACCTTAGCGCCGTTGGGCGCTGCTCACCGAGAACCCAGCGTATGGCGTCCGAAACATTCGACTTTCCGCATCCGTTGGGCCCTACAATGGCTATCAACCCCGGATCGAACGTAAGCCGCGTCTTGTCGGCAAAGCTCTTGAAGCCTACGATATCTAACTGCTTGAGGTACATCGTCCCAAACCCCTGACTGACGGAGATAGCACTCTCAGCGGCGCGGCAGACGCGTAAAGCCCCGTGCTCTGGCGACGGAAAATCTCATCTGCCTGTTTATCGCCCATCCGCTCGCGTTCAGCACGGCGCTGATATCGCGACGGCGCAGCTTGAACCACGCAAGAATCACGCTCGGCAGCGACACTGCGGCGACAATCGCCGCGATTCCGGCGAGAATCTGCCACCATGTCATGGACGAGATCACCGCCATCACCGACGCAAAGGCGGCGCCGACCATGCCGACGCCGATGCCGATCGCCGCGACCGAGCTGGCCATCGCGGCGCCCGCCTGCGAACCCTGCCCCTCGGCATGAGGCTGAGCCGAAAGCGCCGACTGCGCCGCCGCCTCGCCCTTCGCCTGCTTGTCGCCGAGAAACTTCTTCACCGCCGCGGCGATACCCTCGCCCATCTTCTTCCACGGCGCCCAAAACGCCTCCGCGAGCGAAACCTGGCTCTCGACGACCTTCGTGACGACTGCTTCCCAATACTTTCCGTCCCTGTCGCAGAAGACGCCGTTCCTGCCGACGTAGAGCCCCGCAACCCTGCCGGCCGTGACTACGGCGCATACGCAACGCTCCGACTTGTCGGCCGGATGGGTCAGCTTGAGGTAGAGTATGCAGCAGTTGGACTTCACCGACAGCGCCGAGTGCGCGGCCTCGCTGTCGACATCGAAGCAGAGATTCATCTCCTTGCCGTCTATGCGAAGAGTGCCCGTCTGGAATATCGCAAGCGAATCTTCGCAATAGAGCCGCTTCATGTTCACAAAGTTCTCGAGAAACTCAAGAAGGTGCATTTTATAGCGCAATACCCGCTCTTCGTCGTCGAGCGCGGCCTTCGCGGCGGCGTTCATCACCGGCTTGGAGGCGACCCATTCGCGGTACGGGGCGAACGCGGACTTGACGGCCTTCCAGTCCAGGCGCGAAAGCTCCGCACGCTCGCCGAGAAGAGGCTCGACTACCTTTTCGGCAAACGCCACGATCGCCTCGAGATATTTCGGGTTGAGATGGTCTTTGAGCGGCAACGCCACATCGGGGGCCTCCGTCACCAAAGGCATGTCCGGCGGCGGCGTGAAGAACTCGTCCACAACGCCCTCTACGGCCGCAAGCGCGGCTTCGGCTTCCGCAGTAGCCTCGCCGAGAACTGCGACCGGCTTCCCGAGCCCGCGAGCAGTCCACTCCTCCATGGCCTTGACCTCGTCGGCGCTGGGCTCGAGTTTCGCAAGATCGCTCTGGCGCGAAAGCACTTCCTCCAAAGCCTTCGCGTCCTCTTCGCCGGAATTGAACAAAGCGTCGAGATCGACGCCTTTCGACTTCAGAAACTCGATCGCCCCGACAACCTCGTCGGCGCGGATGCGGCCATCCTTGTCGGCATCCATCAGCTCAAGCATACGGCTGTCGAACCGCACGCCTTTCGTCGGCATCGAAATCGCAAACCAGAGCTTGGGGTCGAGGGTCGCCAGATGGGCGATATCTTCACCCCTCTCAAGCTTGACCTGAGCGGTTTCTCCGGCGTAAAACCATTTCCACTGGTATTTGTCGTTCATTTCAAAACAATCCTCTTGCAAATTGGCGGGCCTGGCGGGACTCGAACCCACTACCCACTGCTTAGAAGGCAGTTGCTCTGTCCAGATGAGCTACAGGCCCTTGTATTTCAATGGTTTCGTGCTATGGACCCAATCGCCTTCGTTTTCAGGTGCAATTCAAGGCTTTCCGACCCACCGCAACAGGGGCGTATTATACCATTTTGCGCTTCTCTGCGTCAACTCGCCGCACCGGAAATGGTAATATCTAATGGGTCAGCAAAGAAGAAAGGAAGGCCATGGGGATCATTGAAGAAGAATCAATGCGGGGACAGTCCCCACATTATTATCGGCAAACACGTATATTCGGCGTGTTCAATGATCGAAAACGCCAAAATTTCGGGGACTGTCCCCAGAATTGAGAGCGCGAAAAGCGGGGACAGGCCCCGGTTGATTCAATCCAAGCTTGTATGCCATCTGTTTTCTCCTGTTTGTGTGTAAGTCACTTCACCGCGTCCTTCCACATCTTCGCGACGTGGGGAGCGGACTCCTTCAGGGCGGAACCCATCAGCGGACGCTTCGGATAGCATTCGCGCCTGTACTTCCCGCGCGGGGCCTTGCGGATGCTTCGCAGTTCGCGCTTCGCGCTCAGCCAACCTGATCGCCTACGGTGACAGGCTCATTCTCCCGCGATGGTCCTGTTCCCGGATGCCTACGTCAAAGTACACGCGGAACCAGATGCCGAGGACGTTGAAGTCCAGGTCGCCGCGCTCGCCCTCGCTTTCGCTTCGGGTTGGTCAGCCCACTGGGCTGACCACCGACAAGCGGCGGATACCCACGGTCGGCGTGCGCTTGCCCTTGAGGGAGTGCGCCGAAGATGAGCACGAAGTGCGAATCGGAGGGTAGCCGCGCAACGCGCGGTGCCCATTGCGATTCGTGATTTTTGGCGCTTTCGTGTCCTCAAGCCGCTTGATTAACTCCGTCAATTCGGTTATACTGAGCGCATTCGTGCAGGTTTCGTCTTCAAGCCTGTCTTCGAGCAGGTCAAGTAGACGACAAAGTATAATATCTCGTTGCGAATTCTTCCTCGCATTTACCAAAAAAGAGGCGCGGCCATCGCCTGCGCGTGCGCCAATCATATGATCACGTACCGCCTTGACGGTCTGCCCGTTGACATGCAGCAGGTCGCGGATGACCCGATTCGGCAGCATATAAAAGAAAAGGGCCCGCGCGACCGACTCGTAGACCTGCGGCTAGTCGCGTAGCAGATTCTCGGCCGTATACTCCTTCTTGCTGAGATCCACATTGCCAGGTCTCGCCGCAGCGTCCTTGACGAAATCCACAAAACCCGGCAGCACTGGCGTCGTGTCAATAGGCATACCGCGCTTGCGCCTCCTGGCGTTCGAACCAATCCCTAAGCGACGACCGGCGCAGCATCCTTCTGCGCCCATAAGGCTGCACAAACGCCAGCCCACGCCGACCACCTGTCTGCGCGTACAGATCCATGGCCCTCGCCAGCTTGAAGCGGTCGAGCCCTGTCAGTTTCGCCGCGGCGACGACCGTCAAGATCTCCAGCTGCTCATTTGGTGTTCTTGGCATTCTTTCCCCCTTCCTCGCGTTCGCGCTTTAAGATTCCGTGCATATAGGCCGCCTCATCCGCGCTCGCTGTCACCTTTGAGCTGATCGTGTAGCAGCCAAACTCCGTCTCCGCTTTGGCATATTCGCGATCATCGCCAAACGGATACGCCTTGGCCGTCGCCAGCTCGTTCACGAACGCGAGCTGCACGCTTCGGCCCATTCGCCCTATGACAATCGCAATCTCTGCCGCTGCCCTATCAGCGCCGGCGTAGCGATATAGACCTGCCCAATCTCAATTCTTCCTTCCATGCTCATTGCGCCACCTTCTCTTTCTCTTGAGCAGCCATATCCGGATCCTCGAGCACGCCGCAATAAATCAGGCAGCCGCGCACAACATCTGTTGGCCGCAACATCTTGCCGACACGCTTGCTGGCCGC
>ONWT01000041.1 GCA_900321575.1 uncultured Lentisphaerota bacterium
CCAGTCCTGCACGAACGGCAGCACGCCGAGCGAGAGGGACATCGAAAGCTCGGCGTTGTGTTCGCCGCCGATATTCTTCTCTTTCACCAGCCTGGCCAGCGACTCGAGATAGTTCGAATCGAGATCGCGGCTGATGGAGACGATATTCAGCTCTTTGCCCCGAGCGGCCGCCACAAGCCGCAGATGATTGTCGAGAACGCCATCGGTGACGATCCACGTGCGGTCGCCCATGTCGTCGACGACCTTGGCCGCCATTCTGTCGGCGAACTCTCCGCGAGAAGAATCGAACGTGAAGAGATTGAAAAGCACCGTAAACAGATATACAACAGCGAGAAGTCCGCCCGCGACATAGGCGAACAGCCTGCCCTTGGTCGCCACAGGCACGCCGCCGACCGACTCGTTTACGCGAACCGACGAAAGCGCCACAAGTAGCCAATAGGCCGCCAGATAACCCGCCACGAACGCCGCGAACAGACTTGTCGCCACAGGCAGAACGCCTGCCGAAGCCAGCGCGGCATGCGGCGCGACGGGAGTCGCTATCGCCAGTATGGAGGCGAAGCTCATCGAGATGTGAAACGCCCACTGCACCCAGCCGCTTTCCTCGTTGTACGCCTTCTTGCTGGAAAAGAGAGACACTATGAACGGCACCGTCGAGAAGAAGAGCACCATCATCCATCCGTTCGGGCCAGTATACCCCTTCAGCTGTTCCCACAGCAGGTTGAGCGTCTCCGTCAAATCGCCCGTGCCGACCGATGCTAGAACGAAGAACGACGCGACCGAGCCTATCAGAACAGCCGCAGCCTCGGTGTACGGCTTCGCGCCGCGATTGAGCGGTATGACGACCGCCACGAACAGCGCAAGCGGCCACAGCGCCAGAAACAGCGGCGAATCGGCCGCGCCAAGCCCCCACATGACGCCGAATGCGAGCGCCGAAAGCTTGGCCGCGTAACCGGACGCATTCACCCACGGCACAGTGAGAAGAAGCGCCAAAAGCGCCCATGCCACGGCGAAAAGCCTCGGTTCGAGATGGGTCGCGGCCGAACGCACCGCAGGCGTCAGCATGAAGACCGCCGCCGCGACGATACCAGCGAATCTGCTGGCCGGCAAGGCGAATCTCTCCATATTCTCACCTTTTATGCGGTAGCGCACGAAGAACGTCATCAGCAGGCAGAGCGATGCCGTCGCAACGACTCCGCACACAGGCGCGATAAGGTTGCCCGAACCAAACAGTTTGGCGAAGACGGCCATAAGCGGATAAGGCGCCACAGTGGCCGTATCGAGCCCTTTCCACAAAACCTGCAGACGCGCGCTTTCGCCGGGATAGGCGTATGAAGCGCATGTCGCGAAATACAAGACCGCCGACAGAACCGCGAAAGCGGCCGCCAAAAGCCAGTCTGCCTTGTCAAACCTGAAGCCTGTCTCGCGTTTCATGCTATCAAACCTTTGCCAGCGCCTGTTTAAGATCCGCAATCAAGTCATCTGGGTCTTCCAGACCGACAGAGAAGCGTATGAGGTCCGGCGGAATCCCCGCCGCACGCAACTGATCGTCGGTAAGCTGGCGATGGGTGTGCGAAGCCGGATGCAGCACGCAGCTCCAGGCATCGGCCACGTGAGTGACGATTCCGATGAGCTTGAGAGAGTCCATAAACTTGATCGACGCTTCGCGCCCGCCTTTGATGCCGAATGTCATCACGCCGCATGGCGCAGGGCCGTCGAACTGCTTCTTGACGAGCTTGTTGTATTTGGAATCCTCCAGCCCGGCGAAGTTGACCCACGCCACCTTTTTCTGCCTCCTGAGCCACTTGGCGATCTTGAGCGCGCTTTCGGCATGGCGGCGTATTCTGAGATGAAGCGATTCAAGCCCGAGGTTGACGAGAAACGCATTGAACGGCGAAGGTATCGAACCGAAATCGCGCATGAGATGGGCCGTGCACTTCGTTATGTAGGCGAGTTTGCCGAACGCCTTGGTGTAGCTGAGCCCGTGATACGAGGCGTCAGGCTCCACAAGCCCTGGGAACTTGTCGGCGTGCGCCTCCCAGTCGAAGTTGCCCGAATCGACGATACAGCCGCCAACCTGCGACGAATGGCCGTCGATATACTTCGTCGTCGCGTGCGTGACGATATCGCAGCCGAATTCGAACGGACGGCAGAGTATCGGCGTCGGGAACGTGTTGTCTATGATCAGCGGAACCCCATTCTTGTGCGCGACCCTGGCGAACTTCTCTATGTCGAGAACGCAGCCCGATGGATTCGACACCGTCTCGCCGAAAACGCACTTCGTGTTGGGGCGGAACGCTTTCTGCAGCTCTTTCTCGCTCGCATCGGGATCGACAAACGTAAACTCGATGCCGAGCTTCTTGAGCGACACCGCAAAAAGGTTGAATGTGCCGCCGTAAATCTGCGCCGACGAAACCACATGATCGCCGGCATTGCACAGATTCAATATGGAGAACGTCGACGCCGCCTGGCCGGACGACGTCAATATCGCCGCGACGCCGCCTTCAAGCGCGGCAATCTTCTTCGCGACCTGATCGTTCGTCGGATTCGCCAACCGCGTGTAGAAATAGCCGGTCGCCTTGAGGTCGAACAAATCGGCCATATGCTGGGTCGTGTCGTACTTGAAAGTAGTAGACGAATAAATCGGAACCTGACGCGGCTCGCCGCACTTCGGCGACCATCCGCCCTGTACACAAAGAGTATCTAGTTTCATAGTGGATATTATACCATATTTTTCGGGTCTGCGGCGCACAATCGCCCATTTATCCCGCGACCGCCCCTGCTCACAAGCTCGTGAGAATCACCGCCGCATTGCTGCCGCCGAAGGCGAACGAATTCGACAGAACCGTTTTCAGCGGCGACCGATCGCCTATGTGCGGGACAGGGAAGCCGGCGATGGAGCGATCCACCTCGGCGATTGCGTGCGGCGGCATGCCGGCCCCGTTTTTCAGCGCCAGCCACAGCAAAGCGGCCTCTATCGCCCCTGCCGCGCCAAGGCAGTGGCCCGTGAGAGGTTTCGTGGAAGAACACGGCACAGACTCGCCGAACACCCTTTTCACGGCCGCACATTCCATCGAATCGTTATAGGTTGTGCCTGTTCCGTGCAGATTGATGTAATCGATCTGTCCGGGTTCGAGTTTCGCATCGGCGAGCGCCGCCCTCATGGCGATTTCCGCCCCGCGCCCTTCTGGATCTGGCGCCGTCAGATGGTGCGCGTCCGAGCTTTCGCCGACGCCCGCGAGCGCAACGCCGCGCTCATCCCCTTTGGCCGCACGCATTATGAACACTGCCGCGCCTTCGCCCAGATTTATGCCGCATCTGTCCGCAGCGAGGGGACGCGTAAGCCCGGGCGACAAGGCCTCCAGCGCATGAAAGCCTTCCACGACGGTGCGGGTATAGGCGTCCGCCCCGCCGACGACAACGGCGTCGCAGATTCCGGACGAAATGAGCGACCTCGCCGAGGCGAAGACCTTTGCGGAAGACGAGCATGCCGTAGATACCGACCATGCAGGGCCGCCCACATTCCAGCGCTCTTTCAGGCGCTCCGCCGGATAGGCCATGTCTATTTTGTCGGGATTGTCGGTAAACTCTTCCATCGTCGAATTGCTCGTGCCTATCACGGCGCCGATTCTGCTTGCCGGCATTTCGCGCAGGAGCGCGTCGAGCGCGGGCCTGATCTGTTCCATGGCGGCGTCCAGCAACGCGCCTATGCGAGAGCCCGCCTTGGCGACCGCTTCGGGCGACACGATGCGGGCAGGCGCAAACCCGAACAATGTGGAATCGCCGCAGGCAAGGCCGTCCAGCCGACGCATTCCTCCAGTATCGCACTTCAGCATGCGCTGAAGCGTTTCGTCCGCGCCTTCGCCAAGAGCGGAAACCACGCCAAGATCGGTCAACAGGTATCGTGAATCGTTCATTTATCGTCTCCTCCCCAATAAAACCACTGTTCAGGGAACCTTTCGACAACCTCTTCAAGCGCCTTCGCATAGGCCCTCGCCATTTCGTCGGCATTGCCGCCGGGCAGACGGCGCACTATCGCACGGTAGCGGCAAGGCCCCACTGCCACGCAAGCGGCAAAATATACTGGATGCGCCAAAGCGCGCGCAAAACGGAACGCACCCTCGGGCAAATCGATCTCTCCACCGCGAAACGCGACTTTGCGCATTCTGCCGAATCCCCGATCGCCGGCCATGACGAGGCAGTCTCCTCTGTCCAGCGCGTCGCCCGCCAGAAAAACGGTTTCGGGTCCGAACTCGGAAATCGGATGTATCACCACCTTGCCGCGATTGGCGTGGCGCATGTAGAAGGCATTGAACACCGATGTGCGCGAAAACTCCATCCAAGCGTGGAATGTGGCCTTGCACTCCCCCAAGGCCGCGAGTACCTCGATCGTGCCGCAATGCGACGACAGCACGAAAACGCCTTTGCCGTCGAGCACATCGGCCTTGAAGCTTTCGGCGTCGGGGCCGGAATCGGTTTCCACGACCGGCAATTGCCGCCCCTGCGCCATGACGACCAGCTTGTCCGCAAGCGACCTCGTAAATTGCACGACTTTCGATGCGCTCGGCGAAGCGCGTCTCACTGCGCCGGAAAAACTCCACACGCAAAGCCCTACGCAAGATGAGCAGAAGTGCAGAAAGCCCAGCCCGAAAATGCGGTACAGGAGAAACAGGATTTCCAACCCCAAGGGAGAAGCGCCATGTTCTGTCGCCTCAATCTTTCCGCCTTTGGCGGTAGCGAGCGCGAAAGCGAACGCCGCAGGCAACCCGAGCGCGAGCACGAGACCGAACGCCCGCACTACGGGAAAGGAGACAAAGGCCAGCGCGCCAAAGCCCGCCATGCTCGTCAGAAGCGAACACACGGCGGGTTTCAGCGCGAATCGTCCGCCTGAATGCATAAACACCGCGTAATCCACCCCCATGCCGGCCAGAAGAAAACATGCCAACAGATGAAAGAGATTCACCCTTTCGCCCAAGAACGATATCGCGCCCCAGACAAATGCGATGGCCAGGAGGGATGGCAAAAACTCGACGACAGCCCTTCTGCGGAAAACCACCGCGAGCACGGCCAGCATCAGCGCCAGCGAAAAACCGAGCCTTATGCACGTCTCGTGCGTCCATTCCGTGAGAATGTTGCCGAGCTCCTCGCGCGGACGGCAGAACGTCACGCCGTCAGGCAATTCCCCTTCAGGACGCGAGACGGCAGGGACGACAAGCGAGCCTTCGGCGACAAACGCGTCGCTCAGAGAAGCGGGAATGTCTTGCCATGTCCACGCCTTAGGGCTTGGCGGAGGGACAATCGAGTCGAGGCCCAGCAATTCGCATTGCGCCTCGCCATGCTCGGCATAAAGCTTCTCCACGAGCTCCGCATTGGCCCGGCGGCGCGACAGCGGCGGCATGAATCGCGAAAGCCGGGGCGAACCGTTTGTGTCCGCAACCGCGGCCTCGAGCGAAACGAGCGTTTCCAAATCGTCCTTGCCGGATGTCACGAGAAAGCCAAGTCCGGGATCGTCCGTTCCGCCGAGTTCGGCAAAGAGGCGTTCCGCCTTAGCGAGACGCGGCGAAGGATTGTAGAGCGACTGCATGTCAGTGGCGAATTCAAGCCGCCAGACGCCGATTGCCGCCACTGCGGCGGACAATACCGCCAGAACCGCCGCGAAACGCCTGAGGCGCGAAAAACCCCTTTCGGCGACCGGCTCTTCTCCTGACGTTTTTTGCGGATACGCGTAAAGCACGTATGCGAGCGCCGCCGCGAGGCCGACGCCAAGGAACACAAACGACTGCCTCAGCACAGGTAGCGACGACAGCAAAAGCGGTAGCAGGCTTATCTCGGTCGTGGCGAATGAAACGAGCAGGCTTTTCACGGTTTCCCTGCGGCGGTCCGGAGAATGCAGCAGCCAATGGAACGAATAGTCTATCTCCAGACCGAGAAGCGTCGTGCCGAAAACGAACGTCATCACATGCACGCTACGGAACACGGCGGCCAAGGCCAATGCGCCCGCAAGCGCCGAAACGAGCAGCGATGCGCCGAGCATGGGCAGCCACCTCGCCGACCTGAACACGAACAGCGAAAGCGCCGCAATGAACGCCAGCGAGAAAACCGTGAGAAACCCTATCTCGGCCTTGCAGCGCCCCGCCGTGTCCGCAGTATGAATCGGCACGCCCGACACGCTGTAGTACACGCCCGGATGGGCGACGCGTTCGGCCGCCACGATCGAGGAAAGTCTCTTGCCGAATGCGACAAGCGCGTCGGTATCGTTGGCGACGCTCCTCTTGAGCTCCATCACCGCGAGTATGTGCGCAACCCCGTCATGCTCGGTTTGCAGAACCCCGTCTTTGGGCGTCCACCGCGAAAAAGACATCGGCAGAGACTTCACGAAATCGTCCGCCAGGCAGAACGGGTCTTCCTCTGCCGGGAAAAGAGGCGGCACAGGCGAGGAATAGTACTTTCTGGCGGCGGACCTCGCCAATCGCGCCCGCCCCTCCGCCGTGGCGAGCATTTCCGCCGCGCGCGGGGAAACGAGCCCCGCTCTGTTGCGGCGAACCGCTTCGACGGCCTCGGCAAAGCCCTCGCCCTCCACCTTGTAGCGGACCGTTTCGCACTCGCCGCACGGCAGACGCGAGACCAGCGAATCTGCCGCGGCGCGGGCAAGCGAGGAATCGCCGCACGACACGATCACAGGCACAAGATTCGAAGAGCGGTTGCGGACCGCTTCGGGAAACACCGACGAGGCGTCGCCGACGAGATCGTAGAGCGAAGTCTTCACCTGCACGGGCCTCGCAGCCAGCAAAGCGGCCAAGGCGAGCGCTATTGCCGCGGGTATGGAAAGTCTTTTCAGCATTGGGGAAATTATATCAAATTATGCGACATCCGTCCCCGAGTTTTTGGTATAATATCGCCCTATGGCAAAAAGAGACTGGTTTGTGCTTCACGTGAAACCGCGCACCGAGAAAAAGGTGGCGCGGTTCCTGCACGAATACGGCTACTTCTGCCATCTGCCGCTCTACATCAAGATCGCCAAAGTCCAGCGGCGCAAGGTGAAGCGCGAAATGCCGCTCTTTCCCGGATATGTCTTCACGAGGCTTCTTCCCGACGAGCGCATCAGAATGCTGCAGACGAACCTTGTCGTCAAGACGATATTCGCTAAGAATCCGCGAAAGATGATACACCAGCTGCGGCAGATCGCCCATGCGGCCAAGGGCGATACCGCCATGCTCACGGCGAAGATGTGCAGTGTGGGCGACTATGTCAGGGTCGTTTCGGGCCCCATGCGCGGCACCGAAGGCTACATCAGGCGCAAGGGGCGCCAATCCTCGCTCTGCCTGAACATAGAGATTCTGGGCGTCGCCGTCGAGGTGGCGGTTTCGCCCTTTGATGTCGAGAAAGTTGCGCCGCCGCAATAGGCCGCTCAGATGCTCCATCCGCCGATGCCGAGGGCACGGCATATTTCGCTCACCAGCAGCATCACCATCAAGGCGGGGGCGATATACTTCACCATCAGCGAATAAATGCCCTTCGATTTCATCGTGACGCCGTTCGACTCGCACTCGTCGATTATGGCTTTGGGACCGAGCACCCAGCCGACAAAGACGCATGTCGCGACCGCGACTACAGGCATCAGCACGGAATTCGACAGGAAGTCGAAGAAGTCGAGAAATTGCTGGCCGTTGACCGTGTCGAATATGTAAAGCTTGACGTGTTTCCACGCGCCGTATCCGAGAGCCGAGAATGTCGCCAGAAACATTATGATCGCAGTGGTGAAGAACGTGGCGGGCTTGCGGTCGATCGCCATTATGTCGCAGACCGATGCGACGCACGCCTCCATCAGCGAAATCGCCGATGTAGCGGCCGCGAAAACAACCAGCAGAAAGAACCCCATGCCTACCCACGCGCCCGCCGTGCCGAGCGTCGCGAACACCTTCGGCAGCGTGATGAACATCAGTCCGGGGCCGGCGCACATGGCCTGCTTCACGTCGGTGCCCGTCTTGACGGCGAACATGTAGACGACGGGAATTATCATAAGCCCAGCTATGAGGGCGATGAGAGTGTCGAAAATCTCTATTCTGCGGACGCACTTCTCGATGGAATCGCTCTTGCTGGTGTAGCTGCCGTATGTCACCATGATGCCCATCGCCAGCGAGAGGGAATAGAACATCTGCCCCATCGCGCCGAGAATCGTCTTGCAGAGCAGCACGATCGAGAACTTTCCGTCAGGCGTGGAGACGCAGTCCAGATTCGGCACGAGGTAGTATCTGACCCCTTCCGCAGACCCTGGCAGAAACAGCACGTACAGCGAAATCGCAATCGCCATGATGAAGAGAATCGGCATCATCACCATGTTCGACTTCTCGATGCCGTTCTTTACGCCCATCACTATGACTGCGGCGCAACCGAGAATGAACA
The DNA here is from genome assembly GCA_900321575.1 of uncultured Lentisphaerota bacterium. Classification (GTDB taxonomy): domain Bacteria; phylum Verrucomicrobiota; class Kiritimatiellia; order RFP12; family UBA1067; genus UBA1067. The sequence continues at coordinate 8,401 of ONWT01000041.1, forward strand.
CCATCCCGTAGCCGAAAGGCGCAAACGGCGCCGATATGAACGACGAAAACACCTGCCCCGAATCGGCGGCCGCCTCGCCCATTATGTTGACGCCGGTGAACGCCATATGGGTATAGGCTTTGAGATAGTAGAGAACCCATCCGCCGATTACGCAGTAGTACGGGACGATCAGAATCGGTATGATAGTGCCGATGATGCCGATGAAGCCCCAGCCGCTCTTGAGCCTCGAATAGGCCGTGAGCTGCGACTGGCTCGTCTTTCTGCCGATCGCGATCTCGGTCGTCATAAGCGCGAAACCGAGCGTCGCGACGAGAACAAGATAAATCGCGATGAACATTCCACCGCCATACTGCGCCGCCAGATAGGGAAACCTCCAGAGATTGCCCAACCCGATCGCCGAAGCCGCCGCCGCTATCACAAACGCCAGAGAACCCGACCAACTCGCTCTACCGCCTTTTCCCATGATTCTTCTGCCCTTTCCTTTGATTATAAAAGGCGAGAGGGCCCCTTCGGACCCCTCGCCTTCCGTCTTATGCAACTATTTCTTCAAACGTCCGCTCTAGACTTAGAAATCGTAGAACGCGGCGAAGTGGTAGCGGTTGGCCGAAGCCGTGCCAGGTTCGACGCCATCGACGCCCGAAGCGTACTTGGTACGCAGACGCGCATACTCGAAGCCGAGCTTGAAGTTGTCGGTGATCTTGTAGAACACGTCGAAGTAGGCGCGATCGTTCAGGCACACGCCCGTACCGGTCTTGCGGGCCTGGCTGTCGGTCGGGTCGTCAAAGCCGTAGCCGACGGCGAACGACCAATTGTTGTCCAGCTCGTAGCTGAGATCGGCGAAGCCGCCGATGGTCGAAACCGTGCCGAAGCTGCCGTTGGGCCTGCGGTAGACGCCCTGATAGCAGCCGGCCTGGATGCCGTCGAGGTTGTCGCCGGCGAAGAACTGGCCCATGAGGGTGAACTTGTCGAAGAGCGGCACAGAGCCCGCGACCATGATCATCTTGGAGTCGAACTCGTCGTTGATGGGGTCTCTGACCTTCTCGCGGCCGTACATGCCGGCCAAACCGACCATCCAGCGGCGATCGCCTTCTTCCCACGCGGCCTTGCGGTCGTAGATCACAGCGCCCTCGAAGAGCGGCCATGTGGACTCGACATTGTCGAGCGTGCCGTTGCCATCCCTGTCCTTGCCCATGCCGGTGCCGTTCTTGACCATGCCAGCGCGGATTTCAACCGAGCTGTCGTCGTCGAGCTCCCACTTCTTCGTCACGCGAAGCTGCGGGCTGCGGCGGTAGGGGTGACCAGTCTGCTCCATCCACGCACCGTCGATCTCGCTGGGCGAGACCATCTTCCAAAGATGCCAATACTGACCGAAGAGGATCGACCAGCCGCTCTCGTGCTGGGCGTCGACATAGAGGTGGCGCCAGTGGAAATCGTAATCCTTGGCGGTGTCGCCCGCGAGGTCAAACTCGGCGCGGCCGGTGAAAGTCCAGCCGTTCTGCTTCTCGGGCGTGTTGAACTGCAGACCGAAAATGGAGTCCTGGACTGTGAACGAAGTCTGGTGGCCACGGCCAGCGCTGCGCTTCGGACGCACCATATCCGTATAGTAGTCGGACTCGGTACCCTTCGAATTGTGGATCGCCTCGAAGACGAGGTAGCCATACGGAGTCAGCTGGAAGCCGCTCTCGCTGAGGGGCTCGAAGATACGCGCAGAGGCGTCGGCGAGGTAATACTTCTTGCCGGTCTCGGTCGTGAAGACGCGACCCGTTTCGTTCGTGTCGGTCGTCTCGTCCCACTTGAGGGCCGTAGCGGCGGCAATGTCGCGCTTGTAGGCCTCTTCAGTGGCGGCGATATCGCGCTTACCCTCTTCCTTGACGGCGGCGAGTTCGCGCTGATTGAATTCCTGCGCGGCGGCGAGTTCGCGCTCGCTGGCCTCCTTCACGGCGGCGAGCTCCTGCTTGCTGGCGGCCTGGGCAGCCTCGATATCGCGCTTGTTCGCCTCTTGGGCGGCGATGAGATCGCGGTTCTGGGCCTCTTGGACGGCCACGAGATCGCGGTTCTGGGCCTCAAGCTCGGCGATACGGTCGGCCTGGGCCTTGTTGGCGGCCTCAAGCGAAGCGAGGCGCTCGAAAATCGCCTGCAGATCCGCCTGGGTCACGGGATCTTCCGGTGCGGCTTCAATACCCGCGACAAGACCGCAGGCAAAAAGCGCAGAAAGTATGATTTTCTTCATCAGTGTATCTTCCTTTCGATAAAAAAGTTTGAGTATTATACTATAATCACTCGCACTCCGTCAACCCCACCCCCAAAACGCAATATTTGCTGCTCGCCGAGGGCGGAGTTATCGCGCTGGACGACAAACGGCAGTATTGCGTCACCAAACCCAAGGACGCATTGCGAAGCACCCTTCTCAATATGGCAACCGGCGACTAACCAGCATCCGCATTACCCCCGCATTTTATAAAGTGCGGTGGTGGCGACAGCACAACCTCAACCACGATTTATTGCAATGTGTGGCATGACCAAGTCCGCTACTCCAATGGGGTCCTCGCAGCCTACCACGTTCAAAATACGATGCCCGCACAAAAAGGCGTTTAGCCGTGCTTGCGCTTCGCCGGTATCGCTTGTTGGCATGAAGAATGTGTTGCACTGTGTCATAAGATGCTTGCGCAGGATGGCTCGCAGTTTCTTGCTCCGCAAGACTGCTCGCCATCCTCCTTGTTTAACTACAGCCCTACGGAGCAAGCGAGGCGGAAGCCGATGTCGTCTTTGTTGCTGGACGGGCTGTTGCTGCCGCGGTACGACGAGGTGCAGTAGAACGCGGGGTAGGAGTAACTGCCGCCACGAATCACACGGTCCCCGTAGGCAGCCTGATCGTCGCACCATTCCCACACATTGCCATGCATATCAAAGAGGCCCCAAGCGTTCGGCTCCTTGAATGCGACAGGGTGTGTGCCGATACCTATATTGTTACGAGGATACCATCCCATCGTCTCAAGTGGGCCACACTCTCCGTTTACCCTCCGCCCCCAATCGGTCGTACTTCCGGCCCGGCAGGCAAATTCCCATTCCTCTTCTTTAGGCAAACGGTATTCGCGGCCATCCATCTGGCTTGCACGCTTGATAAATTCTTGGCAATCATTCCAAGAAACGTTCTCCACTGGACGGTCGGGGCCACAATACCTTGACGGATTATTGCCCATTACCGCCATCCACTGAAGCTGTGTCACTTCCGTCCGTTGCATACGATAACGCGAACCGGGAATCTCAATCAGGTCTGAGTTTGCAACTATTGGTCCAAGGGCATGATCTTTGATATACGACGGGAGTGCATCCATGAACGGCTTTAACCGCTTGCTCATGACAGAATCACACTTGGCGACATCTTCCGATGACTTTTCAGTTGTCTTGTGATCCATGTACCACGCTTGCAACTGCAGTGAAAGTGTATTCATCTCACGAACCAAGTCATTTCGCTTGGCAAAGGCCGCAGCCAGCACACGACTATACCGCACGTCATCCATCTGGATATGTTGCTCGTACACTTCCAGAATAAGCGCGTCAATTTCCTTAAACTCGCGCCACATCTTCTGGTAAATTTCGTTCGATTCAGGCGCATACTTGACGGCAAAATCTGCAATCTTGCTCTCCATCGAGCTCATCTTCAAAAGGGCATACCCCGCCATTTCAACATCCTCAGGGAGCAAATGAACCGCGAGAGGTTTCGCATCAATCAGAGCAAAATCCTTATCCGCTAAAACGCCGAAACGGTTCAAAAGCCAGTAGTGGCAAAGCTCGTCATGGCAAATGAAGTACTCCGTTCTCGCCTTGACAAATTTCTCCAAAACCTTATTGAACGAATTCCACTTCGGATCAGTTGACTTAATCGTCCACGGCTGCGGGAATTCCTCGTTGAACACCTGCTGTAGTTCCGCTACTGCATCACGCTTCTTTTCGTACCTCGCATAAGCATTTGGCAAGTACTTCGTACCAAATTCCGAAAGAAGCGCCTCACCTGCCAATGCAGCCGCCTCAGTTAGACCCAACCGCGACGACGCCCATTTTGACAGCCAATCAGACTTTTCATTGCGATTGCGCCGGCGATCACCAAGGAACGGATTCTCATATCGATTGCCTTCGGAATAACACTTCTTGATTGTCGCCAGATCATTCGCAACCGTTTCCTCGTAGAGTGCCGTCCGCTTGGCGAGGCGCATCTTTTCCGCTTGCTCGGCAGCCTCATTGGCAAGACGAGCATTTTTCTTCGCCGCCGCACGTTCACGCCAGCCGTTTTGGTACTTGGATACGAATTCCTCCAACGAAACATTCGCAACGACGTCGTCACTACTCTTCCACTCCTCGAACTCAAGTGATTTCACAATCGTGTAATCACTAACACCGGTATCCTTCTTCTCTACCGACACTTCGCTGGAATACATGCCGCTTTGACAACCTGCCAAGGCAAGAATTCCAACCATTCCCCAGCCGCACATTGCTTTTTTCACGATGATCTCCTGTTTTAGTCATTCAAGAAACTATTGACCTTCTTATTCCGTTTCGCGTTCGGATCCTCCGCCGTGAGGTCTTCAACGGACAACTTGGTCGGATCCTCGTCGATCTCGATCATCATGTCTTGGATGGTGCCGAGTGCGGCCTTTAGATCTCCGATTTCAGCAAGAGCTGCGTTCATCTTGACCTGTTCGGCCTGCTGAACGAGTTTCATTCGCAGCGAGACAAGGTCTCGCTTCTTCGTCTTCAAAACGCCCTTGCGGATGGACGCCTTCTTGGCAATTGCCTCATTGTCCTTATGTTCTTTCTTAGCAAGCTCAACGCGCTCCATCGCATCGGCAATCTTGTCGTTGAGTTCGTCCTCATCAAGGTCGTAGCCGTTGACGGATACCGGCCACTTCCCATTCGCGACCTTGTACGCAGCCTTGGCATCGGCCAAGAACTTCTCATACCGAGTCTTTATTTCTTCCGACTCTTTGACAGCTCGCGTCGCCTTCTTCTCCATGCGGATGAGGGTAATGTTCTGCGCCTCAATCTTCGCTTTGAGCCGATCGCATGCCGCGATTTGATCCTGTAAGAACAGATATGGGTTCTTCTGGATGTTCTCCGACGTCCATGTCGAATCCTGACGAATCGCCTCACGGATCTCCGCTTTGCGAACTACCGTCGGCGAATCGCTGATTACGACCGTATCTGCCAGCGCCACAACTGGCGTCAACATGACCATTTTCATCAGTTTGTTCATTTGGCTTCCTTTCTTATTTTACGGATTCTATTAATGCAATCAGCTCAGATGCTTCAACCAGCATCCAATTCGCCGAGTTGGGCGCATTTTGTACACGTGCGATTACATAGACGACAATGTCAGACTGTTCGCTCGCATTCCACCCATCTCCTACCGTGAAGGAGGTATGAATGTCTTGATCTGAAGTTTTGTACTTTGCTAAATTCGTCTTTACAAACTCCAGAACCGAGGATATTGATTCCTGCAGAGTACTCTGTGAGTAGGACTTGTCGTCCCAGACCCAGTTATCGGTGCGGCACGGGCGCGACTTTTGTTTTAGCCAAGCAATCTTGGCACCATACAGTTTCTTCATGACCACTCTTCCTTTACTGCGCTGTCGTTCACGACACTCCCTTGCGCAGAAAAGAAGAGTGGCGTGCCTTACATTTTCATGTCCTGAATAAGGCATCGCCAAACGCCCGCAGTAAAACATGATGAGAAGACACGCCACATGGAATTACTCCACGTAGCGCAACCCTCGTATTCCGTTTTACTGCTTGAAATTGGCGATTTCTATTCAAAACGTCATACGCTGTTGCGTACGCTGCACGGGTTAGGTTGCCCACCCCGCGCTCACTCCACTCCGCTTCACCCGAAGCGTGGGAGTCACGGCCAGCCATAAGGCCCGACCGGTATGTCAAAGAACATTGGTATAATATCATAAAAACCTCTCCCAAATCAAGTGTAACGGGATGAAATCGCTTTTACTCCTAGGGGTAGCGTTACCACAC
>ONWT01000111.1 GCA_900321575.1 uncultured Lentisphaerota bacterium
ACAAACCAGGCTCATCAAGCCGCAAACCGTCAAAATCGACAAGATCGATATCAATAGTCCTTGGCCCGTTGCGTACCGTCCTTACACGACCAAGGGCATCTTCGATGGAATGCATGCGATTCGAAAATTCGTGAACCTCCAATCCGGTATCGAAGATTGCCAACTGGTTGAGAAACTTCATATGCCGGAACTCTGCGGGGACATCAACCGGAGAGGTCTCTTCGACATCGCTCGACTGTCTCAAGCGCGTTTCGGGCATTTCGGCCAGCATGGAGACAGCCCGCGCAAGATATTCACCACGTGGCTCGATATTGGAACCTAGCGAAACAATTGCGCGGGCCATGACCTCACTTACCTACATTAAGAACCTTGAAGCCGATATTCTTTAGCGCTTCCCGGTCGAGACAATTGCGAGTGTCAAAGACCAGAGCGGGTTTGCGCATAGAATCGTATATGCGTTGCCAATCCAGCGACGGATAGAGCTTCCAATCGGTCATCAGCAGGACGGCATCAGCCCCTTCCGCCGCCTTGTATGGATCAGGCTCAAGCACGATTCTGGATTCTTCGCCAAGCAAATCCGCAAGGTCTTTTGCGGCATTCGGCAATGCTTTGGGATCGGTAATGGCTATCTTGGCATGCTCTTCGTCAAGCTGGCGTACGACAGCACCGGACGGAGTCTCGCGCGTATCGCCCGTGTCGGCTTTGAACGCGAACCCAAAGACGGCGACTTTTTTGTTTGCAAGCGTATTGAACATCTCCTTGATGAGACGCGAAACGATCCGCTCCTGCTGATGTTCGTTCATCTTTATTACGCCTTCCCAATACTTCGCCGCGGTATGAAGACCGAACGATTCGCAAAGATACACGAGATTGAGAACATCTTTCTTGAAGCAGCTTCCGCCAAAGCCGGGACCGGCCTTGAGGAACTTAGGCCCGATACGGTGGTCAGCGCCCATCACACGGGCGACCTCCTCGACATCCGCGCCCGTAGCTTCGCAAAGACCGGCTATGGCATTGATCGAACTTACCCGCTGGGCAAGAAAAGCGTTCGCCGCAAGTTTGGTCAGCTCTGCAGACCATACATTTGTCGTGAGAATCTTTTCCCTTGGCACCCAGGACGCGTAAATATCCACGACTTCCTGAATAGCCGCGAGGCCGAATTCGTCCTGTGGGCCGCCTATCAGCACGCGATCCGGCGAGACGAGGTCGTTTATTGCCGTCCCCTCCGCCAGAAATTCGGGGTTTGAAAGCACTGCGAAACGGTGCTCAGCGCTGTCATTCAAGATCGCCTCCATGGCTGCGGCCGTACGCACAGGCAGAGTCGATTTTTCGACCACTATCTTGTCACCGTTGGCATAGCCCTTGATTGAGCGCGCGGTAGCTTCCCAATACTGCAAATCGCTGGCGTATCCCGCGCCGCGGCCGAATGTCTTTGTGGGGGTGTTTACGCCTACGAAGATTATGTCGCACTCCTTGACGGCGCCTTCAATATCCGTCGAAAAGAACAAATTCTTCCCGCGAACCTCTTTGACGACATCAACCAGACCGGGCTCGTATATCGGCAAGGAATAGTCTTCCGAATTCCAAGCGGCAATCCGGCTTTCGTTTATGTCCACCACGATCACTTTGCGATCGGGGTTCATTTTGGCGATCACCGCCATGGTCGGACCGCCTATGTAGCCGGCGCCGACGCACACTATGTTCTTGTTCATTATGTTTTATTCTCAGAACGCAAATAGGTTCAACCCGAGAGTCTTTAGTTCGTCGGCATCCAGGGCGTAGACGGGATCGATCTCGACCGGCACGCCGGCCTTGACTTCGACGCCCGCCTCAGAGAGCCACTTCTTCCACTTGGCCTGCATATCGGCACGGCATGTCGCCGGCGAATCGCCGCCCTCGGCATTCTTGACGGGCGAAAATTCGTCCTTCTGGTCGAAAGCGAGGAATGCGGCTTTCTTGGCATTGGGAAGTATGTCAAAGATGAACTTCTCGAACTTGTATCCATTCGGTTCGGACGGCTTCACGACTTTGCCGCCCTCTCCGACAAACGGAATCTTCTTGAACGCCAGATGCAGCGGCATCGCCTTTGAGGCTTCGCGCTCGAGAAACTCGCGGTCGAAGACATGTATCGCCGGCGAACCGTAGAGGAAGTATAGCGAACCGTCCTTGTTCTTGCGCGTGCACTGCTCTTTCGACATCTCCGTATATTCGACCATGCGGAAGGATTTGCCGAACTGCATCGGCATGCCGACCTTCTCGAACGGATCGCGCTTCGCGCACAGTTTGAGCGAATATTCGGACTTCTGCTGGACGTGATAGCCGATGAATGCAGGATCCGCAATCTCGACAAGCGGATTGTCGACCTGGAAGAAGAACACGCTCTTCACTCCGCGCTTCTTCATGTCCGCAAGAGCCCCCGAGCGCTTCAACGCCGCGAGAAGCCCGCCATGCCCATCCGGGCTCATGAATACGTGACCCGGCTCGTCGAGGATAATCTTGCCTTCTTTGGTCATGCCCGGCCACATGCCCTGCGTAAAGAAGAACACGTCCTTGGGGTTGAGGCCGAAATAATCGTTTTCTTTAAAGCACTCGACCGTCGCGGCATTGTTCGCCTCGCTTGTCATCACATAGAAAGGAATCGTCGCGCCATAACGCAATGTGCGCGCGAGAATCTTGCGCGCATGGAAATAAAAGAGCGGCGCATTTGTTATAGGCCCGATCTCATAGCACCCCTTTGGCCCGTCATACCCGAGGCGCGAGCCCTGACCACCCGCGACAAGCAGAGCCGCGACACGACCTTCTCTCAACTCGGCCTCGCCGACAGCAATAGCCTTCTTGAGGGAGGCACCTTTGAGTGTCGCGACCTTGGGGGCCTTTCCTTTTGAACTGTCCGCGACATCCGCGCCGGCGACGAGGGCCTTTTGGCAGTACTTCACGTTCGCCGGTTCGATAGTCGCGATTTGCTTGAGAAGCGACTCGCGTTCCTTCTTGCCAAGTTTCTTCCAATATGCGAGCACATGCTCCTGCCCGCAACTCTTGAGCATCTTCTCAGCTTCTGCGTAATTCATGGTTATCCTTTCGTTGATTGTTGGATAGATTATACACCACTTTAAATGTCAATGTCAAGTGCGGCGAAAGTCAAGTAGATGCCCCGCCAGCGAACGCAAGCCGCGATAATAAAAGGCAATGTCGAAAAGATTCCGTGTTGTTGTCAGGCGGTGGAGCAAGGCACCTGGCTGAAGAAAGCCTTTGTACACGTCCCGTATCGCCATTTTTATGTCATCCTCGCTGGCGAGCGGCGTCTTGGTTATCGCACGGCGCATGTCGTATTCATCCCAATCCAGGGTCGTCAAACCGTCGTTTTCCTTCAGCTCCCTGAACAGCGGCGTGCCAGGATATGGAATGGTCAGCGTGCACTGCAGTGTAGACGCCCAGCCTTTTGCAAGAAGGCGGCGCGCGAAGCGCACCGTGTTCGCGATTTCCGCAGGGCCCTCCCACGCGTGGCCGAACATGAACGTAAGATGCACATCAAGCCCCGCCTTGTGCGCCCATTCGCAGCCCTTCTCGACATCTTCAACCTTCAGGGCCTTTGCAAATCTGTCAAGCGTCTTCTGGTTCGCCGACTCAACTCCAAACAAAACTAGACGGAACCCGGCGCGACGCATAAGCCTGTAGTCTTCAAAGCCTAGTCTGCCGAAACGCATGTTGCAATCGATGCGCACCTTCTTCGGCAGCCCGCGCTTGATCAGCTCGTTGCAGAAAGTCTCGAGCCAGGGCCCCACCGGCAACGAGCCCGAATCGTCCATTATCTCACGTATGCCGTACTTCGTGACGAGCATCTCGATCTCATCTACGACATCTATGGGATTGCGCGTACGGTATGTCGGGTACAAGGTCGTCCAGCTGCAAAACGTGCATTTCGCATGCCAACAGTCCCTTCCGGACATTATGTACGTTCCTGGAGTGCGGCGGAAATTGCCGTTCTTGTCTGCATAAAGGCGCCAGTTTACGAGATCGCGGTCGATCCACGGCGCGGAATTGAGATCATGGTCGAGACGGAATCTGCCGCTGTTTTTCGCCACGCCACCTTCGCGCCACCAGATTCCCGGCTCGTATCTGGACGCATCAGAGCCTGACTGGACGAGATTTCTCAGCAGAAAATCCCAATCGCCTCCAGTCAATATGAAATCAACGCCGCAGGCCGCCATGGACTCCTCCGGCAGAGCTGTCACATGGTCGCCGACGAGGACATTGCGCCACAAACCCCTGTGCGAATCGATCCACTTCCAGTGGCGTTTCACGACAGGGGTTTTCGTCTCGAGCACGACATAGTCCGGTTTGAAGGCGGAAAGGCGAGACTCGAATTCGCCATCCGAGAGCTCGCCTGCTATTCCATCGAGAAAAAGCACTTCATGACCGTCGTGCTTCATCATCGTCGCCGCCGTCGCAGGGACGACGGGGAAGATGTATGTAGGACGCGAAAACCACTGGAATTGGCGGTTTTGCGTCAGCATCGCGACGCCCTTCTCCGATTTGAACGGAGGGTAGCATATTGCGATGCGCATTCCTCAGATCACCACTTGTAGCCGAGACCGACGATATAGCGCGTATCGCTGGACTTGCGGCCTTTGCTGGGCGTGGAGTTGTAGTCCCACTCGATCTTGCAGAGCAGATCGAAATCCATCAGAATCTTGGTCGTAAAGCCTATATCGGCCTTTACGAGATAAACCTCCCAATCTGCAACATCGGGCATGAATTCGAGATTGTGGAAGCCTTCCACATTCTCGTTCCACTTGGGGTTGTAGGTGAGGTGGTGGGCATAGCGCACGGAGCAGTAGCTGTCTTCGGCATCGGGATCCTTGTCCTGGTAGCCAGTGCGAACCCACGCAAGGCCGGCTTCCTGGCTGAAGCTCCACTTCCCGGTAAGATCGCTCTCGTAGCCGTCGAGCCACTGGTAACCAAGACCGGCGCCGATCCTGTAGCGGTAATCGAGGCGTGCGATGGTGTCGCGGTCATAGCGTGCGTTTTCGTAGGAGTAGACCTTCGGCTGCCAGAAGTGGTCATGCTGACCCTCGGCCTCGAAGCGGTTGGAGGTCGTCTCGCGGTCGGCCTTTGACGTGCCCGTCTTGGAGTAGTAATAGCCGAGATCGCCCTTCACGCGGTCTTTTTCCCAGCGGCGGTTGATGTTGAACAGAACGCTAGCGTTGTTGTTGTACGTATTGCCGCGCGAGGACATGTAGGCGACATTGAACGACCCGTGCCATTTTTCTTCGGCGGGATCGGTGGCCTTGACGTTGTCCATGTCGATCGGCTGTTCGCCGGAGACCAGCTTGCCGTCGACGACTGTCATCTCGACAGTTTCGCGTGTACCGTCGACATACTGTAGCACGTGGGTCTTGTCGCTTTCGAGACTCGCGATATTCTCGACTTTTATCTCGACTTCGCCAAGATCGTCCGACGCGAACGTCAAGACGCCATTGCGGATTACGTCGGCAGTTCCCGTAAGGAAAGAGCCGGATTTCAGTGTAACTTTGTCTGCCGAGGCCGACAAAGCGGCGGCCGTCAGGACAGCGGTAATTATGGTTTTAGTCTTCATGTTGTGTTTCCTTCCTCTTAAATGGCAGATATCCCCCGAAATCAAACGCACTGGAGTCGGACTCTTTTTTGTTCAGCGGATCGTCCGCCTGCACCTCGAGCGAGCGCATGTCGAGAGATTCGATACCCTCCATGTTCTTCTCCGGGCGGTCGCCAGGCTCAAGCTTCTGCTGCTTCACGTACTGGCGCCCCAGAATGGCGTTCTTCGGCAGCCCCACATCGTTTTTCATCCGCTTCGGATCGACCAGCCCGACAGTGACGAAGACGAGAATCTCGCGTTGCTCCTTGACGCGAACCTTCGACCCAAACAGACGCGGACCAATCCACGGCCAAGTCCTAAGCCAAGGTATGCCGCTGTCTTTCTGCACCTCGACCGTGCGCGAAAGGCCGCCTATGACCGCAGTGGTGCCGCTTGCCATATTGAATTCCGTCACAAGACGCTGAACCTTGATTATCGGATATTTCGAGGCGTACGAGGACACTTCCGTCCCATTGTCGCCGGCCGTGACGAAGCCGCCGCTGCCGTAGTTCGAATCAAGATCGCTTATCGTCGGCACGATCGTCACGTTTATGAGCCCGTTCGTGCCGACTCTCGGAATTACGTCGAGCGAAATTCCCCAGCTGAAGAACGCCTCTTGCGCAAACATGAACTTGTCCTCGCCGGGTATAGCGATCATCTGCATCGCAAGGTCAAGAGATTCCGCATTGCCGTTGAGCGTGCGCTTGGCCGAGACGAGCACGTTCGGGTATTTCGTCGTCATATCGACGGTCGCCTTCTTGCCGGACGAAACGATGATCTTGGGATTCGAGAATATTTTGGCATCGTCCGTTGATTCCAGCGCGCGGAGCGTGAGATACATCTCGCTGAAATTGAGAGTGCCGTTGAAATAGGCGATATTGCCGTCGGAGCCGCCTGTTGTCGTGGTCGTGGAGCCGCCGTAGCCGTCGCTGTACGTGCTCGTCGTGCGGCCTGCGAGCGTATACGACTCGGACTGCGTGTTGCTCATATTGCTCTTCTGGTAGCTGGTCACGCCTTTGCCCAACCTGGTGTTCTGGAAGCCTCCTCCCAGGTTGGCGCTACCCGTCATGCCGTCGAGCATGGACCAGTCTATGCCGAGTTTGTGTGACGCCGTGTTGCCCAATTCTACAAACCGCGCCTCGATATAAACCTGCTGCACTTCCTGGTCTATTTCGGCAATGACATCTTCGCACGCCTCGAGTATCCGGCGCGGCGCAGTGACCATGACCGCATTCGATTCGGGGAACGCCGTGGCTATGCGGACGAGCCGCCACGTCGTGCCGAACTCGCCGGTCCAAGTAAGATTGAGCCGTTCCGCCACGTCGGCGGCGTTGGCGTGGGCGAGCTTGAAAATGCGAGTGTGTATTCTGCGGCGGTCGAGCTCCTCTTCGGCTTTCGCGTCGGCCTCGGCCTGAAGACGGGCCTGCACATTCAATCGGGCCTCCTCCTGCGCCTTCGCGATGGCTATCGCTTCCGCGTCGGTTGAGTCCAGAAAAAGAGCATCTTCGGCGACGACATCGCCGGCGTCTGGCACGGAAACTTCGCCGGCATCGGGGACGGACTCGTATTGCGGCGTGTCGGCCGTAGCCGCGACAGGCGCGATATCTTCCTGCCCGTAAACCTGCTGCACGGCAGGAGCGGCCTCCTGCTCCTGCGCAAAGACGGCGGTCGCCGACAATATCGCGGCCAGAGCCTGAAAAAGTGTGTGTCTATTCATTGCTATGTTAGAATTGTATCAAATTATCCCTTGAAAATGAAGAACTTGCGCATGAGAAAATTCACCATGAACGATACGGCTATCTCCACCGCGACGGCTAGCGAGGTCATCACACCGAAAGAATCTATCAGAATCTTCATCACGGCCAGCGCCAGAAGAGTGGCCGTGGCAGCGGTGCCGAAGAACATGGCGAACTCGACATGCCGCCGATATCTGCCGGGCTTGAAAACGAAGAGCCTGTTCATGAGCCAGCAAAAAACGTTCGCCGCCGTGAAGCCTATGGCCGTCGCAGCCGAAGCCAGCGTTCCGCGCGAAGCGTACCACGACTCTTCGCCGGTGAAGGCGGCCGACGGCAGCGACAGATACTTTACCGCCCAGTCGTCCGGCGAAAGGCATTTAAGGCATGTGGAAGCCAGAACATAGAAAACCAATGCCTGTATCGCCGTCGACATAACGCCGACGAGTCCGTATTTGACAAACTGCCAAAACGGACCCGCTTCTGTTGAGAGAATTCTCTTGAGTGGCAAGTTCACCTGGAACTCACACTCCGCTACGGCCTCGCAGCGAGCCGTGCGAAAGGAAGCCGTCATACTTGCGCACGAGCAGGTGAGACTCCATGATGCGCAGCGTATCGAGCGCAACACCCACGATGATGAGTAGCGAAGTGCCGCCGAAGAACGACGCGATCGCCCACGGCACGGACATCCACCCCATCAGAAGCATAGGTATGAGAGCAACCACCAAAAGCCCCGTTCCGCCGATGAGCGTGATCTTCGTCATCATGTCGTCGAGATACTCCGCGGTCGCGCGGCCGGGACGGATACCCGGCACGTACGAGCCGTCCTTCTTCAGGTTCTCTGATATGTCAACGGCGTTGAACTGCGTAGCGACCCAGAAGAACGCGAAGAACATGATCAGCGCGGCGTAGACCACCATATGCAGCGCGGTAGGATTCGAGAGATCTTGCGCGAAGCGGTTTAGCGTACCGCTGAAGCCTGTCGATGTCGCGTCGGTGACCTTCATCAGAAGAGCGGACGGAATCTGGATCAGCGGCTGCGCGAAGATGATCGGCATGACGCCAGTGTAGTTGACCCTGAGCGGCATGAACGTCTGCTGCATGCCATACGTATTGCCGCCGCCGACCGAGCGGCGCGTCGAGTGAATCGTAACCTTGCGCACGCCCTGGGTCAGCATCACCGTGCCCATGACAACCAGCAGGAAGAATATCACGAGAACAGGAAGCTCGGCGATGGGCGCAGAAGCCTGCACGCCCGCCAGGCCGAAGTAGCGCTCCCAAGCGCTCAGAAGCGCCTGGGGAAGACGCGACGTGATGTTGATCATGATGATGAGCGAAGCGCCGTTGCCGATACCGAACGTGGTGATCTGGTCGGCGAGCCACATGACGAAAAGCGCGGCGGATGTCATGCCGATCACGGTCATCAGGTGAAAGCCTAGACCGGGATTGACCACAATCTCCGCACCCGCGAAGGCAGGACCCAGCGCGCCGGGGTGGCTGAGCATGGTCGCGATACCCCAAGACTGCACGACGCAGAGCACTATCGTCAGATAACGCGTGATCTGCGCAAGCTGCTGACGCCCAGACTCGCCCTCTTTCTTCAGCTTCTCAAGCGTCGGAATGACCGAGCTCAAGAGCTGTATCACGATCTGCGCCGAGATGTAGGGCCAGATCGAGAGAAAGCCGATCGCGCACTGGCCGAGAGCGCCGCCCGTGAACACGTCAAACCAATCGAGAAGCCCGCCGCCGCTGGAAGACTGGCGCGCAGTCTCGATCACCTGCTGTAGTGCGCGCCAATCGACACCGGGAGTCGGTATCTGCGACACAAGACGGCACACGAACACAAGACCGAGCGTGACCAATATTTTCTTGCGCAGCTCCGGAATGCGAAACGCGTTGGAAAAACCTTTCATCATAGACATCTCTGACTTCTCCTTCTAGATTGGGAAATTTGTGGTATTATAGCAAAACCGACCGCCGTTTTCAAGGGCGACTCAGCGGCGCAGAGTCATCGCATTCGCCAGGTTCGCGAGATAAACGACGACAAGCATCGCCACCACCGCGACATCGCCGCCGAAATTCGCCTTCACGAACATCGCCGCCTGGTTGCCCGCAAGCCCCGCGAAGCCCCACGCCGAAAGCACCGCCCCGTGTATCTTCGATATGTTCGTCATGCCATAGTGGTCGGCCAGAATCGCCGGAATCACCGAGAAACCCGCGCCGTAGCACGCATTGATCACGAGAAGCGCCACGCCGATCATGGGTGGCCAGAAGCTGAGCGTCATTATGCCAGCAGATATCGAGAGTATTATGAGCAGTATGTTCAAACGCTTCGCCAAACGGTCGGACCACCATGCGAACAGGAACCTGCCGCCGCCGTTCATGAGCCCGCAAAGCGCTATTATCGCCGTTATGAGCCCCTCCGAATAGCCGACAGCCGGCGATTTCATCATCTGTTTAGCAAGCGGTATGAGGCAAAGACCGGCCGAAATGTTGAGAAACATGAACAGCCACGCCCTGAGGAAGAACGAATCCTTCGCGAGCTGGGCATACTTGAACTCCAAGCCGGGAATGCCATGGCCGAAACTCTGCACCTCGATCTTCGGCTTCTTGAGGAGCATCGACGCCACGACCATCGGCACCGCATAATAAACGGCAAACGCATAAAACACCTTCGCTATGCCAAGCCCGCCCGCCGCGACGTCGAAATAATCGTAAAAGCCCAAAAACCTCAGCGAAAAGAGCGAATCAACCCCGCCAAAACCAAAGCCCTTGTAGACAATCGTCGAAAGCGTCGAGCCCAGACCAAAGGATATGATCGGCAACGCCGCCGCAATGGCCTTGTGCTCGGGGAACCACAACATCATCGTCTTCACGGGAGAGATGTATATGACGCCGGTGCCCGTACCGACAAGAAAACCGTAGCCTATATATATAAGAGGCAAGGATTTTGACGTTATGCCCAACGCCGTTACACATAGTCCCGAAAGAAACAGAGCCGTGCCGATAATCGTCGAAAGCCGTATGTTCCGCTCGACTATCTTGCCGAAAAAGGCCGCCCCCATGCCGAGAAAGAATATACCCAGCGAAAACGCAAACTGCACTTCCTTCTGCGTACTGCCTATGTAGGAGGCTATCTCTGACGAGAAATTCGTGAACGCATATATCTGCCCCACGGACACTGCCAGCATAAAAGCAGGCAAAACAGCTCTAATGAATCTTTTCATAGTGTGCATAGAATACCAAATATTGTGGCAGAATGCAAGTGGCAATACAAACAATAGTATCCAACTGCTGCTTCTCTGCATATACGCGATGCGATCCCCGAGGTGCCGCCTGCAAAAGTAGTACTATTTTTGCGCATAAATAGTACTATTTTTGTGCAAAAGTAGTACTACTTTTGTTCATAAATAGTACTACTTTTGCACGTGTGTACGGCGAGACGGCGCAAAGGATGCGCGGATTTATGCGCGAAGATGCGTTTTATGGCAATTTCTGGGCTGGTTTACGCTTGCCGAGGCAGCGCAATGCGGTTGCCGGCAAGGAATCTTACCCTCTCCTTGAGCCGCAGCGTCATGCAGATGGAGCCGACTTTCCCGGGATCGAGTCCGGTTAGTTGCACGAGTTTGTCCATCGAAATGCCTTCTTGCGTCACCTCGCGCATGACAATCGACTCCTCAAGCGTAAAAGCGGGCGCAGCGACTGCGACCGCAGTCTTGGCTGCTCTCTCTGGCTTTTTGCCGCCCTTCGCACTTTCCGGTCGGACAATTGGAGCAAATTCCGAAAGCGCCTCCAAGACATCCGACGCGCATCTCACAAGTGTGGCACCGTTTCTGATGAGATCCAGACAGCCTGCGCTTCTGGGAGAATCGACCCTTCCAGGCACGGCCATTACCGTGCGGCCGATTTCCGCCGCGATGGTTGTCGTTATCAGAGTTCCGCTTTTCACGGGCGCCTCTACCGCGACGACTCCCTCGGACAATGCCGCCACGACATGATTGCGCTGCGGAAAGGTCTGCTGATCGGGTTCTCGCCCGAACGGAAACTCGCTCACAACCGCGCCATGGTGCTTTACGATCTCGCGGGCGAGTTCGCGATTCTGCTCAGGATAGAACCTGTCGAGCGCCGACCCGAGCACCCCGACAGAAACGCCGTTTGCCGCGAGCGCGCCCTTATGGGCCTCGGCATCGATTCCTAGCGCGAGCCCCGAAACCACGCACCATCCCGCTTGCGCGAGATCGTAACCGAACCGGTTTGCCTGGTCGAGGCCGTAAGCCGTAGCCCTACGGGTGCCCACCAAGGCGACGCACGGCATGGAAAGCGCCTTGACATCGCCTTTCACGTAGAGAACAAGCGGATGGCCCCTTGTATCGCGAAGCTTTGCAGGATAATCTTCGTCGACCGGCGTAAGAATTGTGACGCCGTATCGCTTGGCTTTGGCGAACTCGTCGCGAAAATCAATCTCTCCGCCGCCCTTGCGCGCCCGCTTGTCGGCATACGCCTGCCAAGCCTCGCAAACGCCTCCAAAGCGATCTGCCAGCTCCGCGACGCCGACGGACCCGATATTGTCCGTCAGGTTGAATGCGACATAGGCTTCACGCTCTGATAAAAATTTCAGAAATTACCCCCTTGCAAAGCACACCATAAATATGATATACTTCACACCTGTTAAGCGGCCCCATCGTCTATCGGCTAGGACACGAGCTTTTCATGCTTGGTAGAGGAGTTCGACTCTCCTTGGGGCTGCCAATTTTTTACCCTTGGCGCTCCTTGAGAGCCTGCGAGACGGCGAGCATGCGATCGGAGAGATCTTCGAAGCCGACATCAGTGGAATAAACGTCCTTATAGCACTGGTATGCCTTTTCGAGATCGCCCTGCCCTTCGGCGCAAAGCCCCAACTGGTAGACGACCTTCTTCTTGAGCTCGTCCATAGTTGGCAGCTGGTCGCGCGCCGTTTCGAGCTGCATGACCGCCATATCGGTCTGGCCCTTCATCATGAAGCACATCGCAAGGTAGTAAAGCGCCCACAAACGGTCTTTCGGGCTCTTCTGCGCAAGCTGCAGATGCTCCAAAGCCTCATCGTAGTATTCGTAGGTGAAATACTGGACGCCCAGTTCATAGCGCAGATGCAGATCGTTCGGATAGCGTTCAACGCGGGCCGCGAGATCGTCAAACACGAACTGATTCTTTTCTCCTTCCAGCTCGGTGGCCTCGTCGACCTTGCCTTCGGCCTTGAGAGCCTCGATCTGCTGGTCGTAATACTGGACGCGCGTCTGCGAAAGCATGCGGTCCAGTTCGGGGTCCATTGCGCCAGCCGCCTCGATCGCCGCGGTGAGGCAATCGACCGCCTCGGCATAGCGCTTGTTCTGGATGTAGATTCTGGCCAAGGCTCGGCGGAAGTTCATATTCTTCGGTTCCTTCTCGATCTGCGCCAGCTTTTCGGCGATCAGCGCTTCGGCATCGTCCCCGACCACCATCGCCTTGTTCGCCTGGTCGAGTTTCTTCGCCTGCTCCTTGTTGGCTATCAGATTCTGGAAGCCGCCCTTCTTGCCGGCCGACTGCTCCCAGCCTGCGTTCATCGTAGCCTGCGCCTCGGTATTCTTGAGAAGCTGCATCACGCGCTGGTCTCCGGGCTTAAGCTCGGCGAGCTTCTGATAGGCGTCTCTGGCCTTGTCCCAGCGTTTGGCCATCGTGTAGTATGTCGCCACGCGCTCCAAGAGAGAAGGATCCTTGTTGCTGCACTCGTAGGCGGCCTCGATGGAAATCGCCGCATGATCGGTTTTGCCGGCGGCCTCTGCGGCCTTTACGGCCACTTCGATGTTATCGGCGTCAAGAGGATTCTGGCAAAGCAGCTTCTCGGCCTCGGCCATCGCTTCGGCGCCTTGGCCCTTTTTCACGAGGCCCATTATCTTCTGCCGCGCCAACATATAGCCGAGTTTCGCGCCAAAGCCGGCCTTGCCGTTTTTGCGGAAATTGGCGATCTGCGCAGCTCTCAGAAGCTTACGCGTCTCCAACACGTCCGGAGCCGCCGAGATCGCCTCCATAAGCATATCCATCGCAAGATCAAACCGCCCCGACTCGAGAGCCTGCCGCCCGCGATTCGCGAAATTCTGCGCCTTTTGAGCCATATCAACCGCCATAGTTTTACCTCCTTGAAGAATCAGGGCGTCACCGCCAACCTGTCATCGCCTGCGACATCAAGCACGCCCTTCGCCTTGTATGTCTTGAGCATGAAATGTGTCGCCGTAGAAAGAACGCCATCGATCGTAGAAAGATCCGCCGCAACGAAGTGCGCGACATCCTGCAGACTTTCGCCCTTGACGAAAACCAGCAGATCGTAGCCGCCGGACATCAGAAAGCAGGCTTCGACCTGCTCGAACTTGGCGACGCGCTCGGCAATCTTGCCGAACCCACAATCACGTTGCGGCGTTATCTTAAGCTCTATTACGGCATGAACTTCGCCCATATACCCCTCCTTACCACTGGACGGCGAGAACGTCATCGACCACTTGTCTGGCAAGATCGTCAGCCAAACGCCCGGAAGCACTGCGCTGGGCCGTCAAAAAATCGTCCTGCCCAGAAGTGAAAGATGTTGTTGCCGTATATCTCTTGTTGTCGACAAGGACACGGCCGTTTACGCGGTCTACGACCGAAACCTCGGCTATCATCGTAGCGGTATTGTCGAAAAGGCGATTCTGTATACGCCTGTAGCCGCCATTGCTTTTCGCATTCGAAGACTTAATCACGCCCTGGACTTCGACTGCGGCGTCTTCGTGGCTGGCGATCTTGAACGTACCCTCGCGCTGAAATTCGCGCAGCAACTGCACAGACGCCAACGTAGCAAGCTCTGTAGTGTCGCTCTCGTTCCTGAATGTCGGCACACATATTGTGCGCATGGACTGCGGAACATCGCTCGTCCATCTATACGCGGATTTGCAGCCGGCTACCGCCAAAGCGGCGGCCGCAACCAAAAACAGTCTTTTCATTCTTCGTTGCCTCCATTGAGTTCTTTCAATCTGTCGCGGACTTCGTCAACATGCGAACTGGTCGGATATTCCCTCAGGAAACGCTCGTATGCATTGATTGCGCTTCGCTTCGTGCGCGTGCGCGAGTCGTAGAATCTGGCAGCCTTGTAGGCTTCGTCCTCCTCCAGAAACGATGTTTCGGAAAGCCACCTGTCGAAATCTTCGCGCATCGCGTCCGGCAAATCGCCCCGCAGCGCCTGGCGCAGAAACGCAGCGGTATCCAAGACTCTTGTGCGGTTGTATCCGTGAAGCTCAAGAAGCTTCATCCTGACCTGCGCCTCTAAATGCAGCGCAGTCAGCGCTTCAGGCCTCTCAGGATAGAGATTGCGCAGGTTTTCGTAAACCTTGACGGCATCCTCGTATTTCTGCTCGTCCTGGCGCAGCGACGCTATGGTAAGCATCGCCTGCGGCACAAAGCCAGCCCCTGGCGCGCGCAGAACCACAGCTTCATACGCACGCCTCACGTCGACCGTGTTTGCAAAACGGAAAAATATGATCGTGCGCCCTTCTTCACGCATCAGCCCCGCAACTTTATACATCAGCTCCGCTATCGCGGCACAGTCGCAATCAAGCGAATAGAAGTCGAGCAGATAGCGGTATTCGTTGAACGCCTCTTCATAATCCAACTCGCGTTCAAGCAATATATCTGCAACGGCCTTCTGGGCGATCGGCGCCTCTTCGGCCGTCGGCCACTCTCTGACCAGCGCATCGTATGCCCTGCGCGCCATGGAATATTTGCCGCTGTCTTCGCAAAATTTCGCCCAGACGAGCTGATCGGCGGCCGTATCCATCTTAGGTCCGTTTATGAAGGCGAACCACTTCGGCTCCTTCTTCGCAGGCTTAACGAGCTTTTCTTCGCTGTCGAACCCGGGAAAAGCATCCGTTGCATATCGAACGCCTGGGCCCGGATTTATGTTGGGCTGCTCGCCAAAAGCACACACAGCGACAGCAATTGCGGACACAAAAGCGACAGTCGAGATTTTTTTGCTGTAAATCATATTGTTATTATACCATACCTTCCTTATTGCCGTCTACACTGCGTGGTGCCGGTTTCGAGTGACAAACACATTGGCGGAATCCGACGAAAGCGTGAATTCGACGCCTGGCGGAACTAGCGCGCTTTGTCCTTCGGACAATTCATCGCCGTTTACCGTCACGTTGCCCCTGGCGGCAAAAAGCGCGGCAAACGAATCTTCGGCGTCGAACTTGGCGCAACCGCGGACCTCGACCTGTTTGAAGTCGAAATACTGGCACGAAACATCGTGCATGACCTTGGGCGCTGGCAAAGAATAGTTTATGGCCGACAGCCCCTTTTCCACATGCAATTCGCGCGGCTTTCCGTCCGCATCCCGCCTATCCCAGTCGTAAAGGCGGAATGTCGTGTCGGAACTCTGCTGCACCTCGTACAGGCGTGTTCCAGCGCCAATCGCGTGCACCATCCCGCCCGGAATCAAATACGCATCGCCGCGGCTTACGGAATGGTTCACAAGAAGATTGCCGAACTTTCCGCTCGCCGCCGCCGCAGACACGTCGCTTCTGGTCGTCAAGGGCCTTAGTCCCGCATATATGTGGCCGTCACCGAGCATGCACCACATTTCGGTCTTAGGCTCGCCATGCAGCAGTTTGGACGTAAAATCGCTCAAGTGAACCTGAACGGAGAGGTCCAACTTGGCGTCGATTACCTTTATAAGAAGAGGAAACTCCGGATAAACCTCGGCAAGAGTCTTGCCGGCAAGAGGTCCGTTTGCTATCACGCTAGGATGCGACCTGTGAACGGAAATCTCCCAATCCTCCGAACCCCACAGCGCATGACGCGTGAATGTGGAGAATTTCATTACATACCCTGAACTCACTTCGCCTCCCGCGGCATTCCTATAGATTCGAGAACATCCGCAACCTTTGCAGCGGCGTCTGGCGTAGCCAAAGATTCCATGCGCGACTTCATCGCCACGAGCTGCTCGGGGTGGTCCATCTTCTGCATAAGATACCGGCAGACCTGCAAAGGTTTCAGACGGTCTTGCATACCTTCATCGGCCGCACCCTTTTCGACAAAGGCCTCCGCATTGAAGTGCTGATGGTCGCGAAGAGCCGACGGCAACGGTATGAGCAAAGCGGGCTTTCCACACGCCGCGAGCTCGAAACACGTAGACGCGCCCGCTCTTGCGACTACGACATCTGCTGACGCAAAGGCGTCGGCCATGTCTGTTTCGAAAGCCTTGACCCGTGCGGGTATGCCAGCCTCGGAATAGGACGCTTTGACAATCGATTCGTCTTTCGCGCCGGTCTGGTGAATCACATACAAGAGTCTCTTGTCCTGGCGGCGATCCATCTCACGCTTCAGCATCGAAAGCGCTTCGCTCATGAGCATGTTGACGGCATGCGCGCCTTGCGAGCCACCGGTCACAAACACCGTAAAAGCGTCAGCGGGTATGAAGTCGAATCTTTCGCCTTTCGATATCTCTTCTCTTACGGGCAATCCCGTAGTCACCGTCTCGACCTTGGCGAAGAACTTGGCGGTCACGTCAAAGCTTATGGCGACGCGTACCGCAAATCGCGACAGGAAATCCACCGCCTTGCCGGGAACGGTATTCGCCTCGTGGAGCACGACGGGCACGCCCCTGCTCTTGGCCGCCAAGACTGGAGGCAGACTGGAATACGATCCCATTGCGAGAAGCACGTCGGGTCTGTTATTTTTCATTGCCTTTCTGCAACGCATGATCGAAGCGAGTATCGAAAGCGCATTTCTCGCCCTAAGCTGCTTCGCGCCGGTCGAAAACACGGCTCCCGACCAACTTTTCATCACGCTCGACTCTATATCGCGCCCCGAACTCCACACCGTTACGTCGTGCCCCCTCTTTCTGAGTTCCTCCGCAACCGCCAAACCCGGAAAGGCGTGTCCGCCAGTTCCCCCGCATGCCACAACTACTTTCATATCACCAGTCCCTTTCATTTGGCGGAAGCGGCGCTTTTCTCATGCGCGCTTTCTTGTCCGCCTCGTGTTCATCGCTTCTTTCCTGCGCTTTGCGCAAAATCGCCTCTATCTCCTTGTCCAGGCCGGGATCATCTTGGCCTTCCTCGTTATCAGCACTCGCCTCATCTTCGCCTTTTGGCTCTTGCATATCTTGGTCATGAACCTGGCCTTCGCCTTGATTCTGCCCTTGACCCTCATCTTGATTCGGAGAACCAGACTTGTCTTCCGGAGCGTCTTGCCCCGACTTCTGCCCTTTCCGCCCGTTTTGTCCGCCTCCCTTTGGCAGGAGCTCGGCTATTTGGCGTATCACATCCAATGCCCGCTCCTGATTTGGCGGCAATGGCGAATCGACACACTCCATCTGCAGCTTTTCCAGCTCTGTCGCCAAGGCGGAGACTTTTGCCTGGTCTTCGGCCGTAAACGGAGGGCGATTTGTGTCGCCCTGCGCCTGCTGCTCGTACGCAAGCGCCCAAGCGGGAAACCTTGCACGGAAACTTCTCGTATAGTCAAGAGCATCTTTCTGCCAGTCGCGTCCGTTGAACGACTCGACGTCCTGCCATGCGTTCGATTGTGCAAGGAGATCTTCGGCCATAGCGTCTGGAGGCAAAATTGTCATCTTCAGAAAACGCGTGCAATCGTACTCCACGTCGCTGATGGCGTAATAGGCCTCCGGATCGATATCTTCCACAAGACTTACCGCTTTGCGGGTTCTCAACATCGCTTCATCGACCTGTGATGCGATTGTGGCGGACTGCTCGTCGTTCGTCACCGCCTGGCATATGGCCGTTTTTACTGGAATCCACATATCGGAAAGCCGTCTTGTCCTTCCCGACAGGCTGTCGGCGAGCTCTACGACCATCGCCGCATTATTCGTGGCATATCCGCCAATCTCGTTTAGAAGACGCCTCGCCTCGTGCGCGGCATCAAGCATTATTGCCCCCGGATCGCGTCCTTGCGCAGCCTTTAGCGCCTCCTCGACGCGTTTCGCTTCGCGCGCTTCGGGCAAACCGCCGACAGCGCGGGAGAAATTGCGCGATGCCTTCGCATCGCTTGGATTCGCTCTTAGCGCAATCTGCGCCGCACTCGCCGCCTCCTCGAGATTGCCGCGCTCAAACTCGAGCTTTGCGACGACTTCGGCCGAACGCGCGGCATAGCGGCGTGTCAGCATCAGCGGACGCAGCACGCGCAAAGCGTTCGTGGTATCGCCCGCGCGGTAATACTCCACACCCTCGTTCCACGCTTCGGTATAGGACACATCCGTCTGCCCCCCTGCAAAAGCCGCCAGGGAGGCAGCGAACGCTACAATTATCGGACAAATGGTTCTCATCCGCGGCCGACGGCCTTGCGGTAGCGCGCAATGAGCTGATTTGTCGAGCTGTCGTGCGTCATGGACTGCTTCTCCGCGGTAAGATCGGCCAAAACGCCCTTTGCGAGAACCTTGCCGAGCTGTACGCCCCACTGGTCGAAGCTGTAGACGTCGAAAATCACGCCTTGCACGAAAACCTTGTGCTCGTACAGCGCCACGAGCGCACCGAGCGTTTCCGGCGTCAGTTCCTTGCAGAGCAGCGTGTTGGTGGGCCGGTTCCCCTCGAATGTCTTGAATGGCACGAGATTCTCCGGCACGCCCTCGGCGCGGCATTCTTCGGCCGTCTTGCCGAACGCAAGAGCCTGCGTCTGGGCAAAGAGGTTCGCCATAAGCTTGTCGTGCAGGTCGCCGATCGGATTGTGGGTCTTCGCACAGCCGATAAAGTCGCAAGGTATGAGATGAGTGCCTTGATGAATCAACTGGTAGAAACTGTGCTGGCCGTTCGTGCCAGGCTCGCCCCATTCTATCGGGCCGGTAAGATGCTCGACGGGATTGCCCGCCTTGTCCACACCCTTGCCGTTAGACTCCATGTCCATCTGCTGCAGATAAGCGGGGAATCGCGCCAGATACTGGTCGTACGGCAGGCAGCAATATGTCTCTGCGCCATATCCGTTCGAGTAGAGTACGCCCAAAAGCGCCATGATGACAGGCATGTTCTTTTCGAGCGGAGCCGTGCGAAAATGCACATCCATCTTCCAGTAGCCGCGAAGCAGTTTGGCGTAGTTTTTCCTGCCGATTGCGATCATAAGCGAAAGGCCTATTGCGGACGGCAGAGAGTAGCGTCCGCCGACCCAATCCCAAAAGCCGAACATATTGGCGGTATCGATGCCGAACTCGGCGACTTCCTTGGCGGCGGTCGACACGGCGACGAAATGCTTTGCGACGGCGTCCTTCGAGCCGAGCTTGCCAACGAGCCAGTCGCGCGCGGCCTCCGCGTTGGACATCGTCTCCTGTGTAGTGAAGGTCTTGGAGGCGACGATGAAGAGCGTCTCGGCGGCCTTGACCGAACGGAGGGTTTCGGCGAGGTGGGTGGAATCGACGTTGGAGACGAAGAAGAACTTTATGCTTCGCTTGGTGTAGGGCGTAAGCGCTAGGTTTGCCATGACGGGGCCGAGGTCGCTACCGCCAATGCCGATGTTCACGACATATTTAATCTTCTTGCCTGTGAATCCGCGCCATTTGCCGCTTCTGACAAGATCCGAAAAATCGCCCATCTGCGCAAGAACGGCACGAACGCCAGGCATGACATCCTTGCCGTCCACAAAAACGCGCGCTTCTGGGTCGCAGTTTCTGAGCGCCGTGTGCAGAACGGCGCGATTCTCAGTCACGTTAATCTTTTCTCCGCTGAACATCTTCTCGATTTCAGACTTGAGATTCGAGGCTTCGGCCAGTTTTACAAGCGCCTTCATGGCCTTGCCGTCGATGCGGTTCTTTGAATAGTCCAGAAACCATCCGGCCGCCTCCATCGAAAACTTCCTTGCCCGGCTTGGATCCTCCGCAAACAATTCCTTGATTGATTTGCGGTTCGATGCAACCATCGCGTCGTCAAGATAAGCCCATTTGTCTGTATTCATATCGTTGGTATTTCCTGTTGTTCGTTTAAATCGTCAGATACTGCTGTTCCTCAAACCGAGCGGCGAATGACACGCTTCGCCTTGCCCTCGCTCCGCGGCAGAGAACCCACGGGGAAGACATCGCCCTTGGGCAGAAAGCCCAGTCTTTCTCTCAGATGCTTTGCGACGGTATGGCCGGTCACGCCAGGCTCCGCCTCGACATTGACGGTAACATCCGTTATGCCGTTATGCTCCTCGAGAATTATCTGGAATTCGTCTTTCACTCCGGGGATTTCCATCAAAGCCTGTTCAACCTGGCGAGGATAAAAATTCACTCCCTTGACGATCAGCATATCGTCCGTGCGCCCGGTAATGCGGTCTATCCTCAGCGACGTGCGCCCGCAACCGCATTTCTCGCGCGACAGAATACGCGAAATATCATGGGTGCGGTACCGTATTATCGGCATTGCCTCACGCGTAAGCGACGTGAACACGACCTCGCCGTATTCGCCGTCAGGCAAGACTTCGCCTGTCGCAGGATCTATGATTTCCGTTATGTACTGGTCTTCCCACACGTGAAGGCCCGAGTGGCACTGGCAATCCTGCCCGGTCGTGCCGATGCCGCCGGTCTCCGTCATGCCGTAGATATCGAAGCACTCGATGCCAAGACGCGACTCGATGCGCCTCCTCGTCTCATCGGAAAATGTCTCGCTGCCGAATATGCCGACCTTTAGATACGGCAGATCGCGTTCGCCCTCAGGCATCGAATCCAGTTTTTCGATGATGCGCGGCACGTAACTCACGACGGACACGAACCCCTTCGTTCGAAAATCTTTCATCAGCCTTATCTGCCGCTCGGTATTGCCGCTTGATGCGGGAATCGTGAAGAGCCTGGCCTTTCTCGCCCCATGGTAACAGCCGAATCCCCCATTGAAAAGGCCGAACGTCGGCATTATCTGCAAGGCATCGCCCTTCTCCAACCCGGCCATGGTAAAGCACCTTGCCATACACTCGGCCCACTGGTCAAGATCGTTTTTCGTATATGCCATGACAACAGGCGTGCCTGTTGAGCCGCTAGACATGTGGAACTCGAGCAAATCCCGCCTTTCGCAGCAATTCATCTTGAGCGGATACGCCTCGCGAAAATCCTCCTTTGTGAAGAAAGGCAATTTTTTGAGGTCGTCCAGAGATTTGATGTCTTCGGGCGAAGCCACTCCGCCGCGCATCAGACGATTGCGATAGAACTCATTCGTCCATACTCGCCTCAGAGACTTTTGCAACCCCTTCAACTGAAGATGGGCGT
Organism: uncultured Lentisphaerota bacterium; assembly: GCA_900321575.1. Lineage (GTDB taxonomy): Bacteria > Verrucomicrobiota > Kiritimatiellia > RFP12 > UBA1067 > UBA1067. Next base: position 21,566 of record ONWT01000111.1, read on the forward strand.
ATTCGTCTCTCGATAGCGTCTCTAATGTCCTATTCCACATATTCATGTGCGTATTATACCATTTTTCGCCGCACAATGCGCAACAAAGACGTCTATCCAGCCATAAAATCGGCTATGCGCGACAAGAGATCCGGCAAGTCTACAACCGTGTGGACAGATGCTGGTATGGATTTGCGGAATATTGCTCCGTAACTCTTCGTGACAAGGCGAGGATCTGTCACGACAACCACTCCACGATCTCGTTTTGTCCTTATGAGCCGCCCAAAGCCCTGTCGGAACTTGATTACGGCTTCAGGCAAAGCATAGTCTCTGAACGAGCTGCCTCCGTCACGATCGATCTTTTCGCTGCGGGCCTCCACTATCGGGTCCCCCACTTGCGCAAATGGGAGCCTCGCCAAAACGACGCACGAGAGCGCCTCGCCCGCGACATCCACACCCTCCCAGAACGATTGTGCGCCGAAAAGGACTGTCGCCGAATTTGAAGACGAACGAAGCGCCCTCGTCATCGATTCGCGCGACATCCCGTCTCCTTGCACGATGAGCCTTATGCCCGCACGCTCCAATTCGGTACGCGCACAGGTAGCCACATCGTTCATCATTTCATAGCTCGTGAAAAGCACCAAAGCCCTTCCGTTGGTGGCAGAGAAAAGGTCTTTCATCAGCGCCGCAAGCGTTTCCGAATACTCCTTTGCATCGATTGATGGATCTGGCAGGCAGTCGGGCGCCAAAACGAGAGCCTGCCTCAGATAATTGAACGGACTTTCCGCGACAAGCATGTTGAATCGTTCACTGCAACCTAGCCGTCTTGCCATATACGAGAAACTGTTGCCTACACGCAAAGTCGCAGAAGAAAGTATTACGGAGTCCTTTACGTCATAGACAAGCGATTTCAGCGAATCGGCGACGGATAGAGGAGCGGCCACAAGACGCAGATAGGATGGTCTATTCTCGACATGCACGCGTTCTGCCCAATATGCGTGCGAAGCCTTTTCTCCGCGCAACGCAAAGTTCGCCTCGTTGGCGAATGACACCAGGCTGTCGGCCGCGCCTGAAATCTGAACCGCGACATCGGCGCAATAGTTGAACTCGCCTTCCGGCGCGGAATTCTCAAGCGTATCTTTCATTTCGTGCAGTGTATTCACGAGATTGGCCAATTCCGACTCGAATCGCGACTGCACCGCCACGAATGCCCGTTCATCCCAGTCTGGCGAATCATAGGGCTTGAAGAGTCCGTGAACCGAATGCTGGCGTTCTCGTTCTCCAGTCTCTGTCGTCACGACGCGATAGCGAACAACCTCACCTTTCTTCGCGGGTCTGAGAATGCGTTCCGCAGCATCCGAGAGTTCGTCCGCAGCGCCCGTTACGCGCACTATGGCGGCCGATGCCTCGGCCAGAAGCCGGCCTGCGCGTGTTCCTGCCGAAGACCCGGCGAGCACGCCCTTCTGAAGCTGACGCTCCACATTCGCGAGTATCCCGCTCGGCAAGGAACGTCGCCCCCGCCCCTTGCGCATGAGGCGATTCAATATGCGGCCAAGAGCTGGCTTGGAAAACTCGCACCGAAAATACTGCGTAGCTATCGATTCGAGATTGTGGGCCTCGTCGAGCACTAGACGCGCATAGGCCGGCAACACCCCGCCTCCTGGCGCAGCGGCGTCGGCAAGCACTAGCGAATGGTTTACGACCACGAGATGGGCGGAAGCGGCGTTTTTGCGGGCCCGATATACGAAACAGCGCGAATAATACGCACACCTCCTGCCGCTGCATTCCTCGCCGGGACATGTCAACAGGCTGCGCGGCAACCCGTCATATGTATCCAGATCGCCATCAGGCGTTGACTTGAGCCACTCGATGAATTGCGGCATCAACGCCTGCTCTTCGGCCGACATTGTCCAGAATCCGGCAGAAAAGAATTCCCCTAGCGACCTGAGGCAGAGATAGTTTGCACGGCCTTTGAGCAGCGCCACCTTGAAGTTCAATGAAGACTTTTCATCCAGAGTCGAAAGTGCTTTAGGTATGTCCGAATCGACAAGCTGGCTTTGCAGATTTCGCGTGGCGGTCGAGACTATCACGGGCGTGTCGTTTACATTAGCCCAGTGGATTGCAGGCACAAGATATGCGAGCGATTTGCCGACTCCCGTGCCCGCTTCTATCATAAGATGCTCGCGGCTATTGAATGCTCGGACAATCGATTTCAGCATATCGATCTGCCCCTTCCGCTCCTCATAACCAGGCATCGCCCCGAGCACGCCGCCTTTCGTCAGGCATGACGCCGTTTTCTCGGGGTCTATCCCGGAACAGTCTTCATGCGTCGGCAAATGCCGCTTCGCCGAAGACTCTTTGGTCTCCGGGATGAAATCCGCCCAATTGGGGTTGTCTATGAACTCAGCCGGGCTCACGACGCCCCGAATTGCTCAAAGCATTCTTGCACGACGGGCAAGCGCCTCCAACTCCGCCATATCGCCTGGCTTGCTCTCGAAGGAGAGAGTCTCGCCGGCATAGCGGGGAATTATGTGGAAATGCAAATGCTTTACCGTCTGTCCAGCGGCCTCTCCGTTATTCTGCAGGATATTGAAACCCTCGCAGGGGAGCGTCGCCTTCAGGTGCGCTGCGACATTTTTTACGCGTGATACGACTGCAGATAGAACATCGTCGCCTGTATCCAGAAGCCCGGCGGAATGGACCTTCGGTATAACCAGCGTATGACCCTTGGAAAAAGGATTGATGTCCAGATAGGCGAGGACGATGTCGTCCTCGTATATCTTGAAGCTAGGTATCTCCCCGGCTGCGATGGCGCAGAAAACACAATCGTTCTTCATGTCAGAATTCCAGCGCATCGTACATCATGGCGAGAAATTCGCCGTATGTCATGCGAGTCTGTTTCATGGAATCGCGCTCACGCACAGTAAAGGTGCCGTCCTTCGTGGACTGCTCGTCGACAGTGATGCACCACGGAGTACCGGCCTCGTCCTGACGCCGGTAGCGTCTGCCGATGGCGCCGGAGACATCCCACATGCAATTGACTTTCTTCTGAAGCTTCGCGAATATTTCGCGGGCGAGCCTGTCCTGCGCCTCGTCCTTCTTTATGAGGGGGAATATGGCGACCTTTATCGGCGCAACCTTGGGGCTGAAGTGGAGAACCGTTCGGACATCCTCCTTGCCCTTGTCGTCGGTAAGTTTCTGCTCCTCATACGCCTCGCAGAGAAGCGCCAGCATAAGCCTGTCGACGCCGGCCGAAGGCTCGATCACATGCGGCACGTACTTGCCGTCGAAAAGCGCCAGACAGAACTTCTCGGCCTCGGCGGCGTCTTTGCCGCGCTTCACCCAATCGGTCTGGACCTTTTCGACAAACGCCTTGCGCGCAGTTTCGTCCATCTTCTTCGCGGCCTGCTTCAGCGGATCGTCGAATACCATTTGCGATTCGCCCGACCATTTCTGGTGCTGCGTAAGATCGAAGTCGCTTCGCGCGGCAATGCCTTCGAGCTCCTGCCGCCCGAACGGAAAATCATACTCTATGTCGACGCATGCGCGGGCATAGTGGGCCAATTCATCCGGCTTCTGCCAATACTCGACAAAGCGCTCTGTAGGCAAACCTACGGCATTGAGAAACTTCTTGCGCTGTTCCACCCAATATTTGTGCCAGACCTCCCAGCCCCAGTCGTCGCAGGTGGGACCGTTGAGATCGGGATTGTCCGCAAGCGTCACCACATGGCCGTACAGAATCTCTACGGCCTCGTCGGGACGGATGAAGAACTCGAGCTCCATCTGTTCGAACTCCCTACTGCGGAAAGTGTAGTTGCGCGGCGTCACCTCGTTGCGGAAGCTCTTGCCCATCTGGGCGATACCGTATGGAACGGTCATGCGCGAAGTCGATGTGACGTTCTGGAACTGCGCGAAAATCGCCTGCGCAGTCTCGGGACGCAGATAGGCAATGTTCGACGGATCGTCAATCGGGCCGACGACCGTCTTGAACATGAGGTTGAACGGTTTGGGCTCGGTCAGCTCGCCGCCACAGTACGGACAGAAGAAATCGCTGCCGGCGATCTTGGGCTGGGGCTTCTTTTTCTGATCTTCGTAAATGTCCTTTATCTGGTCGGCTCTCATGAGCTTCTTGCAATCTTTGCACATCGTCATCGGATCGGCGAACGTATCAAGATGGCCCGAAGCCTTCCAGATTTTCGGATGCATTATGATTGTCGCGTCAAGGCCCGCGACATCTTGACGGCCGCGCACCGTGAACTGCCACCAAGCCTGCTTGACATTGGCCTTCAGTTCGCATCCAAGCGGACCGTAGTCCCAAAACCCCGGCATGCCGCCGTAAATCTCGGACGAATGATATATGAATCCACGACGCTTGCAGAGGGCGCTCAAGGCGTCCAGGGAAGATTTGTTCTCTTCTGACATTTTAAAACAGATCCCGAATTGTTTGCACCATCATCACTTGTAGAAATTGCCCATCGCGCGAAGCTTCGCATAGCGGCGGTCAAGCAGCTCTTCCTCCGAAAGACCCTTGAGCGCGCGCAATGCCGCCAACACGGCCTTTTTGACATTCGCGGCGGTTGCGGCATGATTCTTCTGCGCCCCGCCTGCCGGTTCTTTCACTATTTCGTCTATGGCGCCGAGTTTAAGCAGATCGGGAGCCGTTATCTTGAGGGCTTCAGCCGCTTCAGGCGCCTTGGATCCGTCGCGCCAGAGAATACCCGCGCAACCTTCTGGCGAAATCACAGAATAAACGGCGTTCTCGAGCATGAGCACCGTATCGCCGACTGCTATGGCAAGCGCTCCGCCAGAGCCGCCCTCGCCCGTCACCACGACAACAATCGGGGTCTTCAGCATCGAGAAGAACTCCAGCGACTTCGCGATCGCTTCCGCCTGCCCTCGCGCCTCGGCCGTGTCGCCGGGGTACGCTCCGGGCGTATCGACAAACGTGACGATAGGCACGTGAAACTTCTCAGCGAGCTTCGCGAGACGCATAGCCTTGCGGTAGCCGTCGGGATTGACCATCCCGAAGTTCGCTTCCATGTTCTCCTCGACGGTCGCACCCTTGTGGTGCCCGAGGACAAGTATCTTTTCGCTGTCTATGGTCGCAAAGCCGCCGATAAGACCGCGATCGTCGTTTACGAGGCGGTCG
>ONWT01000044.1 GCA_900321575.1 uncultured Lentisphaerota bacterium
CGCATCCTCCGTCTCCACGACGGAAATGGGCGATGCGGTCGCCAGCCGGATTCTCCTGCCTGCCGGGCGAGCCGCCGTGCAAGGTAGCGCCTCATAGGCATATACAAAGATTGTATATTTCGCAAGGGTATGATACCACACTTGCGCCCAACGAAATTGAGAACTTTCCGAAAATCGAGAAAATTCTCAATTTCAAATCGGCATAACCAGAACCGCCCGCTACCTCACACTCACGCGCAGGAAGAACGATAGCGGCTCGCCGTCGGGCGTGACGGTCGCCTTGGCCCTGCCGTCGGCGGTGCGGTTGAGGCTGACGGCCAGTCCTTCGGGCGAAAACGCAGACTTCCATAGCCGAAAATGAAGAAAGCGTGCAGGAAAGGCGCGCCCTTTGCCGACATCGGACATCTCTGCCGCGTCGGCACCTGGTTGCCGCGGTTTTTTTCTATATTGCCTCCGCACGGCCACTTGCGCAGTGTGCCGAAATATGGTATACTGTCACAATTCTTACCCGGAATGTGGACAGTTAACAAAGTGGCCGCTTACCACACTTCAGGCGCATTCTGGGATAAAACGGCTAAATTTCGCAACAAAACAGAAAATAAAGGTAAGTTCAGATGAGCGCAGAACGCAAAGTGTTCGGCAAGCTTCAGGGCATGGCGGAGACACCGCCGAACCTGATAGACATTCAGACCAAGTCGTACCATGAGTTTTTGCAGGCTGACATTCCGCCGCAGAAGCGCGACAATGTGGGCCTTCAGGCGATATTCAAGGAGATATTCCCCGTAACGAGCTTTGACGGGCGTTACAAGCTTGATTTCGTCAGTTATACGCTTGATCCTGCGAAGAAGACATACCTTCAGGCGTTGATGGACGGCGAGACATATGCGCGGCCGCTCAGGGCGACGTTCCGCCTCACAGAGGGCGAAGACGCCCGCGAAGAGGAGGTGTTCCTCGGCGATATGCCCGTGATGACGCCTGACGGAGCGTTTGTCATCAATGGCGCCGAGCGTGTTATCGTTTCGCAGCTGCACCGTTCGCCCGGCATTTCGTCCGAGCGCCAGGTGCACGCCAACGGCCAGCCGCTTCTTTCGGTACGCATCATTCCCGATCGCGGCAACTGGATCGAAATCATGTTCGACACCAACGACGTCATGTGGTGTTTCATGGATCAGCGCCGCCGCCGCCGCAAATTCTACGCCACGACGCTTCTCAGGGCGTTCGGGTACGGCCTTGACGAGCAGTTGATGGAGCTCTTCTACGATTTCAAGAAGCTGCCGACCGACAAGAAGTATTCCGACAGGGATCTGCGCATGCTCGTCATGAAGGACGACCTCGTCGACGGCGACAGCCAGGCGGTTGTCGCGCGCAGGTACGATCCCGTGACGCCTGCGATGATGGAGCAGATCCACGCTGCGGGCATACTCGAGGTCGAGGTTGTCGATGTCGCCGTCGACAACGGCACGCTGATCAAGACTCTTCGCGAAGACGCCAAGGCGGGCATACACAACGAAGAGGACGCGCTCAAGGAGATTTACAAGAGAATGCGTCCGGGAGATCCGCCCACGGCTTCGAACTCGAAGCAGATGATACGCAGAATGTTCTTCGAGCTCGCCCACTACGATCTCGGCTACGTCGGGCGCCACAAGATCAACAAGAAGCTCGGGCTCGCCGGCAAGATTGACGAGAACCTCCGCACGCTTCACGAGTCGGGCATCGACGTGATCGAGGCGATTCGCCTGCTGCTCAAGATCTACGTCGGCAAGGACACGGTGGACGATATCGACCACCTCGGCAACCGCCGCATCCGCACTACGGGCGAACTGCTCGAGAACCAGTGCCGCATCGGGCTCGCCCGCACGGAGCGTCTCGTCCGCGAGAGGATGACGATACACGATCAGAACCAGGGCCCGCTCACGCCGCAGCGTCTCGTGAACTCCAAGACGTTCAGCGCGGTGATCGGCGACTTCTTCGCCAGGTCGCAGCTGAGCCAGTTCATGGACCAGACCAACCCGCTTTCCGCGCTTGCGCACAAGCGCCGTCTTTCGGCTCTCGGTCCTGGAGGCCTGAGCCGCGAGCGCGCCGGCTTCGAAGTCCGCGACGTGCATCCGTCGCACTATGGCCGCATTTGCCCGATCGAGACGCCTGAAGGCCCGAACATCGGCCTTATATCGTCCCTCGGCATTTACGCCCAGGTCAACCGCTTCGGCTTCATCGAGACGCCCTACCGCAAGGTCGTAGGCGGCGTCGTGACGGACGAGATCGAATATCTGCCCGCCGACAACGAAGAGCAGTATGTGATCGCCCAGGCGAACGCCCCCTTGACGGCGAAGCGCACTTTTGCGGAAGAACGCGTGACATGCCGCTACAAGACCGAGTTCTGCGAAAAGCCCGCCCGCGAAGTCCAGTATATGGATGTCGCGCCGATGCAGGTCATCTCGATCGCGGCCGGTCTCATTCCTTTCCTCGAGCACGACGACGCGAACCGTGCGCTCATGGGCGCGAACATGATGCGCCAGGGCGTGCCACTGATGACAACGGAGAGGCCTTATGTCGGAACCGGTCTTGAAGGCGTCAGCGCCAAGGACTCGCGCGTCATCGTCACGGCTCTAGCCGACGGCAAGGTCGCCTACGTGTCGGCGGAAGTGATATTGACGACGGCCGACGGCGAGCTGCCGAAGGGCGTCGAGCCCAATCCCGACCCAGCGTCGTACGATTTCGGCAAAGAGGCCGAGAAGGGCGTCATCCGCTATACGCTCCAGAAATTCCGCCGCTGCAATGCGGGAACGTGCTTCAACCAGAAGCCGATCGTCAAGAAGGGCCAGAGCGTCAAGATCGGCGACTGCCTTGCGGACGGTCCTGCGACGGATCAGGGCGAGCTTGCGCTCGGCAAGAACCTGCTCGTGGCGTTCATGAGCTGGCGCGGCTACAACTTCGAGGACGCCATTCTCGTCAACGAGCGTCTCGTCCGCGAGGATGCGCTCACCTCGCTGCACATCGTTACGTTCGAGTGCGGCGCCAGAGACACCAAGCTCGGGCCTGAAGAGATTACGCGCGACATCCCGAACGTCAGCGAAGACGCGCTCAAGAATCTCGGCCCCGACGGAATCATTCGCGTCGGCGCGGAGGTCAAGCCCGGCGACATTCTCGTGGGCAAGGTCACGCCGAAGGGCGAGACCGAGCTTTCGCCCGAAGAGCGCCTTTTGAGAGCCATCTTCGGCGAGAAGGCGGCAGACGTGCGCGACACGTCGCTCACCGTCCCTCCGGGAACGGCCGGCGTCGTCATGGGCGTTCAGGTCATGACATCGCAGGTGTCCGAGGATATGGACGAAAAGAAGGCCAAGAAGGCCCGCAAGGACGCCGAGAAGAAGCGCAAGAACCAGATCGCTAAGCTGGAGAAGGACCTTACGGCCAAGCTCGCTTCCGAACTGATGAACGAGAAGCTGCCGATCGACATTACCGATACCGAGTCCGGCGACATCATCATATCCGCCAACAAGAAGATCAAGAAGTCGCAGCTGGCGGTTCTCGCCAAGGCCCATGCTCACTGGGATATGGAGTACGGCCCTGCGCGCGACAAGGTCGCGTCGATCATGGATCCCTTCGAGGTCGAGTTCGCCGCAGTGGAAGACGCGGCGGCCGGCGGTGACGGCGGGCTCTTCGGCGACGGAGAATTCGGCTCCGACGGCGAAGTCGTCAAGTCCGTTCGCGTGTTCCTCGTCGACAAGAAGAATCTCCAGCCCGGCGACAAGATGGCCGGCCGTCACGGCAACAAGGGCGTCGTCTCGCGCATTCTGCCGAGCTGCGACATGCCGTTCCTGCCCGATGGCCGCCCCGTCGACATCGTGCTGAATCCGCTCGGCGTGCCTTCGCGCATGAACCTCGGGCAGCTGTTCGAGACCTACCTCGGCCTTGCGTGCCGCACGCTCAACTTCCATGCGGCGACGCCCGTGTTCGACGGCGTGCAGGAGTGCGAGATAGACGAGCTTCTCAACAAGGCCCGCGAAGTCCAGCGCAAGGAAGAAGGCGATCAGGCGTGGATATGCCCCGAAGGCAAGACGGTGCTTTATGACGGCTTCACCGGCGAACCGTTCGAACAGAAGGTTGTCGTCGGCGTGATTTACATGCTCAAGCTTCACCACCTCGTTACGGACAAGATCCACGCGCGTGCGGTCGGTCCCTATTCGCTCGTCACGCAGCAGCCTTTGGGCGGCAAGGCCCAGCTCGGCGGCCAGCGTATGGGCGAAATGGAGGTGTGGGCTCTCGAAGCGTATGGCGTCGCCTATGCGCTTCAGGAGCTGCTCACGGTCAAGTCCGACGACGTTCAGGGCCGTACCCGCATATACGAGTCGATCGTCAAGGGCGTCAACGTGCTCGAATCCGGAATGCCCGAGTCGTTCTCGGTGCTCATACATGAACTTCGCGGTCTCTGCCTCGACACGCAGCTGCTTGGCGGCGATCAGGAGGTGCACCGCAAGGCGGCGGCGCCCGTCGCCGCGGCAACGCCTGCCGAGACGGCGTCGAGCAGCGACGATCTGCTTGCCGGCGCTTTGAACCTCTGATACCGGAGAACGGACAACACTCTAAGGGAATATAGAAAATGAATCCTTACAACACTTCGGACATCTTCGGCGGCTCGTTCAACGCGTCCGCCCATTACGACGCGGTCAAGGTTCAGCTCGCCTCGCCTGAGACGATTCGCAGCTGGAGCCATGGCGAGGTCAAGAATCCAGAGACGATCAACTACCGCACTTACCGCCCCGAGAAGGACGGTCTGTTCTGCGAGAAGATCTTCGGGCCCACCAAAGACTGGGAATGCGCCTGCGGCAAGTACAAGCGCATCAAGAACAAGGGCATCGTCTGCGACCGCTGCGGAGTGGAGGTGACTCTCGCTTCGGTGCGTCGCCAGCGCATGGGCCACATAGAGCTTGCGGTTCCCGTGAGCCATATCTGGTTCTTCAAGTGTTCGCCGTCCAGAATGGGGCTTTTGCTCGACAAGACGATGAACGAGCTCGAGCGCGTGCTCTACTACCAGGACTGGATGGTCGTCGAACCGGGCAGCTCCTCGCTCAAGGAAGGCCAGATTCTCAGCGATCAGGAGTATGCCGACGCGCAGGAGAAGTATGTCGACGGCTTCAAGGCCGAGATGGGCGCGGAGGCTATACGCAAACTTCTGAAGAAGGTCGATCTCGACAGCCTCATGCGCCAGCTTGAAGAGGAGATGGAAAACACCCGCTCCAAGCAGACGCGCAAGAAAATCGCGAAGCGCATGAAGGTCGTGGAGGGCTTCCGCGCTTCCAAGGCCAAGCCGGAATGGATGGTTCTCGATGTTCTGCCGGTGATTCCGCCGGAACTGCGTCCTCTCGTTCCGCTCGAAGGCGGCCGTTTCGCGACGAGCGATCTCAACGATCTCTACCGCCGCGTAATCAATCGCAACAACCGTCTCAGGAACCTGCTTGCGCTCAAGACGCCGGACGTGATCATACGCAACGAGAAGCGCATGCTCCAGGAGGCCGTCGACGCCGTATTCGACAATGGCCGCCACGGCCGCGCCGTCGTCGGCCCGGGCAACCGTCCGCTCAAGTCGCTCTCCGAGATTCTCAAGGGCAAGACTGGCCGCTTCCGCCAGAACCTGCTCGGCAAGCGCGTCGACTA
>ONWT01000040.1 GCA_900321575.1 uncultured Lentisphaerota bacterium
CGCCTGCGCGGGGTCGTAGCAGAGACGCTGCACGACGCGGCCCTTCACCAGGTGCTCCGCGACGATCTCCTTCACGTCTTCGGGCTTGACCTGGACGTAGAAAGTACCCTGGGGGAGAATCTTGACGATCGGGCCCTGCTCGCAGAAACCGAGGCAGCCCGTGGTGACGACCTGAACGGTCGAGTCGAGGTTTTGAGCCTTGAGCTCGTCATGGAACGCTTCGACGATCTTGTCGCCGCCGCCCGAGAAGCAGGCCGTGCCGCCGCAGATCAGGACATAAGATTGATAAGCCATTGTGTCTCCTTAGTTTCAGACGTTCTTGACGATATCGACCGAAGGTCTGTCGAGGATCTTGCCCTCAATGAGGTTGTGACCGACGATGTGCTTCTCGACAATCTCCTTCGCCGTGGCGACATCGACGTGACCGTAGATCACGGCGGGCATGTCGGGGACGACGACCTCGACCGTGGGCTCGGAGTGGCAGAGGCCCATGCAACCCGTCTGGCGGATCAGCACGTTTGTGATACCCTTCTCGGTGAGCGTGTCGACAAGGGCGGTGAACGTCTCTTTGGCGCCCGCGGCGATACCGCAAGTACCCATACCGACGATGACCTGCACGTCCTTGTTGGAATTGTCGCGCATCTCCATCGCCTTCTGCTTTTCGCCGCGCATTCTGCGCAGGTCGTCAAGTGTAAGCTTAGCCATTTTCCTTCTCCTTGGATTTTAAACTGACGTTATGCCGAATCAGCCGCGCGCGCGGTACTGCTCGATGATCTTGGTTACATCTTTCGTCTCGAGCTTGCCGTGCACCTCGCCGTTGACGACGGCGACAGGCGCAAGACCGCAGCACCCGAGGCAGCGCACCGCTTCGACCGTGAAGAGCCCGTCGGAAGTCGTCGCGTTGAGACCGACGCCGAGCTGGCGCTCGAACTCCTTGACGAGATCGTCGCCGCCTCTGAGGTAGCAAGCCGTGCCGAGGCAGACCTGGATGATGTACTTGCCGGCCTTCTGCAGCTTGAAGAAATTGTAGAATGTGACCACGCCGTAGATCTTCGCCAGCGGCACGTCAAGCATCTGCGATATCTCGATCGCAATGTTGCGCGGAATGTAGCCGTAGGTCTGCTGAACCTGGTGAAGCACCATGATCAGATTGCCCGGCTTTGACTTCCAGTCAGCGACGAACGCCCTGAGTTCTGGCGTCATCTGTTCAAGTTGTTCGCTCACGTGTTTTCTCCCTAGTAGTCTATAGTGATTTTGTGATATGGCCGTATTATACCATAACAGGGAAGGTATGTGCAATCTGTTAGTTTTAACTAACTAAACGCCGCCCCGTGCGGCGATTCCGGGCGAGCCGGCGGCAAGGCGCCCTATGCGAAAAGCGGCATTATGGTGTCCAGCGAGATGGGTTTCAGGAGAATGCCGTTGAAGCCGTTCGATTCAGCCTGGTTGCGGGCGTCCACATCGGCGGTGATAAGATATACCGGCAGATGGGCAAGGGCCGCGTCGGCGCGTATAGCGCGCACGAGCGAGTAGCCGTCCATCTCGGGCATCCACAAATCCGACAGCACCATGTCGAAACGCGCATCGCTTTTCAGCATTTGCATCGCCTGGCGTCCGTTTTCCGCCATGGCGATCTCGCCCACGTTGCACTTCGACAGCAAGGCCTTGAGCACGGCGCGGTTTACGGGGGAATCGTCGACGACAAGCACCTTCGACACGTGGCGGGCGCTACCGCCGGCCGTACCGCCCTGGCCTGCGCCATTGCCGCCGCCCGCGGCGGGAGTCCCCGCCACTTTGACATGGCGCAGCGTGACGGTGAATGTCGAGCCGACTCCGACCTTGGAGTCGACCGACAGCTCGCCGCCCATAAGCTGAGCCAATTTGTTGCAGATGGGCAGGCCGAGACCCGTACCATTGCGGTTGTTCTTGTCCACGACCTGGACGAACGGCTCGACTATGCGCGCGATGTTCTCTTCCGAAATGCCTATTCCGGTATCGGCGACGGAAAGCGCCAGCGTGCCGTCCCGCCAGGCGACCTTCACGGAAATGGTGCCGCGGTTCGTGAACTTGTAGGCGTTGGAGAGCAGGTTGAACAGTATCTGGCGGATTCTGTACGGATCGAGACTGACTATCGGCATGTCGCATATCTCGGCTTTGAGCGCGAGCGACTTGCGGGCTCTCGCGATTTCGCAGGCGGCGATGACCTCGCGAACGAGCGCGGGCACATCGGTAGGCGACTCCAAAATCTCCATCTTGCCGATTTCCAGCTTGGACAAATCGAGCACATCGTCCACAAGTCTGGCCAGCAGTTTGGCGCTGGAGGATATCGACGACACGTACTGCAGCCGCTCTTTTTCGTCGCCCACGCCGCGCTCGAGCAGGTCCGCAAAGCCGACTATGGCATTGAGCGGCGTGCGTATATCATGCGAGACGGACGAGAAAAAGAGGCTCTTCGACTGGTTCGCGGTCCGCTCGGCGGCCAATTTGACTTCATATTCGTGCGACAGCATTTCTTTCTGGTGGTGTTCGTCGCGTTCATCCTCATACACGAACACATGCATCAGGCAGCAGCCGAACAGGCAGCCGATGGAATACATCGGCAGAAACGGATCGCCGAGCTGTATGGCGATCGCCGACATCATAGTAAGGCTCACGGCGAAGACCATCATATTGCGGCGGCGGATCGCCCCGAATGTTTTGCGCAGCTTCGAGAGGGAAATACCCGTACTGAGTGCATTCAGCACGGCCAGAAGCATAAACAGGCAATTGCGCAGCGGCCCTTCGGAATACACGCAATTCTCGTCTATCGTGAAAAAAGCGCCGGTAAACACGTTTACCGCGACAAACGAGAGCACCAATGCTATCAGTCCGCGCCCGAGCCACCGCAAATACGCGCGGTTTCTGCCGGATATCTTGAGATAGGCGCCGACATATACCGCCCAAGCGCAGGCAGACATGGCCATAAGCAGAAAGAAGACCACCGTATCCAGATAGAGAACGCGGGTCCATTTGAGGCCGGCCAATATGCCCCAGAGAAAGTCCGCCGCGAAAAACCCCGTAATGTATACGAGAAAGCGCCGATACTCGCGGGTCCATGCGCGCTCTTTCACGGTATGGCGCCTGACTAGCAGCTGCCAGTTTATGATAAGCTGTACTGCAAGTGCAATACCTGCGACAACAGAATACAAATAATCATAGAATATGTTCATATTTTCCCCCGGCAATAGCCGCCCCAAGCAATGTCACCCATTCACCCAACCGCGAAGGCGTATCGCATTCTGCTATGAGCCGCAAATACGGCTCGGTATTGGACTTTCTCACATTGATCCACCCCTCGGCGTATTCAATGCGAAGACCGTCCATGGCGGAGCGCGAAAGCTCCTTCGGCAGCGACTTCGCCGCACATGCCAGAACGCGTTCGATCGCGGAATCTTTATCCTCAACTTTGAAATTCAATTCTCCGGAATTGGCGTATCGTCCCGAAACGGAGGCCATCATCGCCCCGAACGAGACGCCGCCGGCCTTTGCGCGCGCGATTTCGGATATTATGCGCCGTGCGGCCAGCACGCCGGAGTCGCAGCCGAAAAACTCGCTGAAATAGTAGTGGCCCGCGAGCTCGCCGCCGCAAAGCGCTCCGCACTCGCGCAGAATCGGTTTGGCGAAGGCGTGCCCCACAGGCACCATAACCGGCTCGCAACCCATTTCGCGAAGAGTCTCTATTGCGCCGCGGCTCGTGCGGACATCGTGAATCACCTTCGGCTTCGCGCCAGGGGACGGTTTCATCGCGGCGAGCGTCGCACGCGCAATAACGGGAATCAGGTAATCGGGCTGGACAAATTCGCCGCGCCCGTCGACAAACATGCACCTGTCGGCATCGCCGTCGAATATGACGGCAAAGTCCAACCCCTTCTCGCGGACAAGCTGGGCGGCCTGTTCGCGGGCCTCGGCCTTCAGGGGATTCGGACTGTGGCACGGGAAGCGGCCGTCGACGGTATCGTTCAGGAACTCGGCGCCGGGGAAAAGCTCGTGCGCCAATATCGAGGACACGCCGTTGGAACAGTCCACCGCATAGCGCAGGCTCTTGAAAACAGAATCGTCCACGGCCTTGCGCTGCCATGCGATATAGCGAGAGAGCGCTTGCGGATCGGGCGCGTCGGCAGCGGAGGGCGCCGGCATCGGGCCGTCGGCAGCCTGCGCGCCGGGAGCGGAAACAAGGCGCTCGACCTCGTCGAGTCCGTCGGCATACCCTACTGGCAGAGCAGTACGCTTCGACACCTTGAGCCCATTGTCGCTTGGAGGATTGTGCGAGGCGGTAATCATCACAGACCCGTCAAAACCATCCTCCGCAGTGAAGAAATAGACCATGGGCGTAGTGCAAAGGCCCAAATCGGTCACATCGGCGCCGGAAGACCTAAGACCGTCGATCAGCGCCGCATGAACGGAAGGCGAACTCGTACGGGCGTCGCGACCGACCAGCCAGCGGGGGCCGCCCACCACTTTGGGCAAGGCGGCGCCGACTCTGCGCACGGTCCCGAGATCGAAGTCGGTGCCGAAAGTTCCACGCATGTCATACGCTTTGAAGAAACCGCCCATGTGCAACCCCCTTCCGAAACTGCGCCGGTCAGGCAAGACCGGCAAAGTCGAGTGTGGCGAAATAGTCGTCGAGCGTTTCCGCGCGGCGTATCTGGCGCACGGAACCGTCGGCCTCCAGCAGCAATTCGGCGCTGCGGAGCTTGCCGTTATACTGAAAGCCCATTGCGTGGCCGTGAGCGCCGGCGTCGCAGATCACGACAAGATCGCCGACGGCGAGCACGGGCAGCATTCTCTGGATCGCGAACTTGTCGTTGTTCTCGCAAAGAGAGCCGGTGACGTCGTATATGCTCGTCTCGGACGAATCCTCCTTGCCGGGCACGACTATCTCGTGATAGGCGCCGTACAGCGCCGGCCTCATCAGATTGGACATGCAGGCGTCAAGTCCCGCGTAGAGACGGTAGGTGTTCTTTATGTGCAATACGCGAGCGACCAGGTAGCCGTACGGACCCGTTATGCAGCGACCGCATTCCATGAAAAGCTTCACGGGTTTAAGCCCCGCCGCAGCGATGGTTTCCTTATAGGACTTCTCGATACCCTCGCCGACGAAAGCGATATCCATAGCCTTGTCGTCCGGGCGGTACGGTATGCCGATACCGCCGCCGATATTGACGAATTCGAGCTCTATGCCCAATTCGGAATTGAGCAGAACCGCAAGGTCGAAAAGCATCTTGGCGGTATCCACGATATAATTCGGATCAAGCTCGTTGGAGGCGACCATGGTATGAAGCCCGAAGCGCTTTACCCCGGCGGCCTTCATCCTCGCGTAGCACTCGAACAGCTGAGTGCGGGTCATACCGTATTTCGCCTCTTCGGGCTTGCCGATTATCGCGTTGCCGCCTTTGAGCGGACCTGGATTGTAGCGGCAGCAGAAGACGCGGTTCTCGAAGTCGGCGGGCTGGGGTATCGCCTTCAGCACGCACTCCCAGTGGGTAATGTCGTCGAGGTTGATTATCGCGCCAAGTTCCCACGCGCGGCGAAACTCCTCTTCGGGAGTGTCGTTCGAGGTGAACATTATCGCCTCGCCCGTGTTGCCAACCTTGGCGGCCAGCTCGAGCTCCGCCATCGACGAGCAATCGCTGCCGAAATCGAACTCCTTCAAGAGCTTCATCAAATAAGGGTTCGGCGCCGCCTTGACGGCAAAATATTCGCGGAAGCCCTTATTCCACGAAAACGCCTTCTTGAGGCGCTTGGCATTATCGCGAATGGCCTTGGCGTCGTAGATGTGGAACGGCGTCGGCCACTTCGCGGCAATCTCTTCAAGTTTCGCCTTGTCGAACGGCAGTCTTCTCATCGATTAACCTCCCTTTCGGAGCTGTTGTCAAACCGGCTTTACGCAAACCTTCGCCTGATGTCCGTTGAGATCTATCGCCTCGGCGGCGACCTCGCCAAAGACAAGCTCAAGCGCAAGCGTTTCATTCTTGACATAGGCGGAGTGCGCTTCGAGAGCGGCCTTGGCTTCGGCATCGGTCTCGACGGTCACCACTATTCGCTGCGTCACCTCGAAATCGGCCTCCTTGCGCATGGCCTGCACATTGCTGACGAACTCGCGAGCGATGCCTTCGGCCACCAGCTCGGGCGTCAGAGCGGTCTCCAGGCCGACTACGATTTCGCCTTCGGAAGCAACGACAAGCCCCGCCTTCGGCGAACGCGTCACGAGCACGTCCTCGGCCGAGATTTCGACGCCGTCGATCGAAGCCGAACCGCCAAACGTCTTCATCGCCGCTATCGCGGCGGCGACGGCCTTCATCTTGGGGCCGCACTTCTTGCCGAGGGTTTTGAAGTTCGCCTTGTAGCTGACGTCGCAGAGCTCCGTCTCGTCGGCCACGAACTGGACAGACTTGACATTGAGCTCGTCATCGATGAGGTCTTCGAGCCCGGCGACATCGGCACCGGCGAGGCGAAGCGCGCTGAGTGGCTGGCGAACCTTCAGATCGTTGTCGGCCCTCAAGCGGCGGCCAAGTTCGACGACCGTCTGCACCGCCGCCATGCGGCGCTCGAGGACGAGATCGCGGGCAGAGGCGTTTGCCGTGGGGAAGTCGCACAGGTGGACGGACTCCGGATCGCCCGCGCCCTTCAGGTTGCGGTAGATTTCTTCGGCTATGAACGGAGTGAACGGCGCCGCTACCTTCGACAGCTGCACGAGCACGTAGCGCAGAGTCCTGTAGGCGCACAGCTTGTCGCCATCGTTGGTAGACTTCCAGAAGCGGCGGCGCGAACGGCGTATGTACCAATTCGTGAGGTCTTCGATGAAGCGGACGAACGGCCTTACCGAGCGCTGGAGGTCGTAGGCGTCCATGGCGGCCGTGACATCGGCGATAAGGGTCTCCATCGACGAGACGATCCACCTGTCGAGCACATTGTCCGACTTGGGGTAGACGACCTCGGCATCGTCGAAATTGTCGACATTCGCGTATGTCACGAAGAAGGAATACGCGTTCCACCACGGTATGAGAATGTCGCGCATCAGCTGCTTGACGCCGTTTTCGGAGAACTTCAGGTTCTCTGCGCGCACCACGGGCGAATATATCATATAAAGGCGAACCGCATCCGCGCCGTAGGTGTCGAGCATCTTCGTCGGATCGGGATAATTCCGCAGCCGCTTGGACATCTTCTTGCCGTCCTCGGCGAGCACGAGTCCGTTTACGATCACGTTGCGGTAGGGCGACTTGTCGAAAAGGCATGTGCCCAGCACCATGAGCGTATAGAACCAGCCGCGCGTCTGGTCGAGGCCCTCGGCGATGAAGTCGGCCGGGAAGAACGACGACGCATCGCCATCGCCCATGTAATGCTGCTGGGCGTAGGGCATGGAGCCGCTCTCGAACCAGCAGTCCAGAACTTCGGGCGTGCGGTGATAGGTCTTGCCGTCCTTCTTGATCGCAATCTTGTCTATGAAGTGCTTGTGCAGATCGGTAACCTTTTCGCCAGAAAGCGCCTCGAGTTCTTTGGCGGAACCGACGCAAATCATATCGGAGGGGTCGTCGTCGTTCACCCAGACCGGTATGCAGCTGCCCCAGAAACGGTTTCGGCTGATATTCCAGTCGCGAGCCTCTTCGAGCCAGTTGCCGAAGCGCTTTTCGCCGACATAGTCGGGCGTCCAGTGAACCTTGGCATTGTTGGCGGCGAGACGCTCGTGGAGATCTTCGACGCGCACGTACCAAGCGTCGATTGCGCGATAGATGAGCGGCGTGTCGGTACGGTCGCAGAACGGATACGAGTGGACGATAGTCGCCTGATGCACAAGCTTGCCTTCGGCCTTGAGGCGCTTGATTATGTCTTTGTCGCAATCTTTGCAGAAGCGGCCGGCGTATTCCGGCAAAGCCTCCGTGAAAGCGCAGGCGTCGTCCAGCGGGTCGACAAAAGCATTCATCCCGGCCGCCTTGCATACGCGGAAGTCGTCCTCACCGTATGCGGGAGCGATATGAACGAGGCCCGTACCGTCGTCGGTAGTGACGTAGTCGTCGTTGAGCACGCGAAAAGCGCCTTCGGCCTTTTTGTCAGCGAAGTAAGGGAATATCGGCTCGTAGACAAGCCCTTTCAGCCTGTCGCCCTTGAAATCGGCCACAAGTTCGTACTGCTCCTCTTTCTTGAATATCGTCGAGAGACGGGCCTTGGCCATTATGTAGACAGGGCGGGCGTCGTCGGTAAGGTCGCGAACCGCGACATAGTCGATATCGGCGCCTGCGCAAATCATAAGGTTCTCGGGCAGCGTCCAGGGAGTAGTCGTCCAGATGAGGAGATAGACGGTCGAATTCTTCAGCGTCTCGAACCTCTCAAGGCCTTCCTGCACTTTTACGCGAACGGTTACTGTAGGATCCTGCACATCCTTGTAGTTGGAGCCGGCCTCGAAGTTGGAGAGAGGCGTGGAGAGCTTCCAGCTGTACGGCATTATGCGGTGCGACTTGTAGACGCGGCCTTGGTTCCACAACTGCTTGAAGACCCACCAGACGGATTCCATAAAGCCGAAATCCATCGTCTTGTAGTCATTGTCGAAATCGACCCAGCGCCCCATGCGCGTGACTGTCTTGCGCCACTCGCTTACGTATTTCAGCACCATCGAACGGCACTGTTCGTTGAATTTATCGACTCCGAGCGCCTTTATTTCGGGCGCTCCCGCGACACCAAGAGCCTCCTGCGCCAAAGCCTCGATAGGCAGGCCATGGGTATCCCAGCCGAAACGGCGTTCAACATACTTGCCGCGCATCGTCTGGTAGCGAGGCACGATATCCTTTATGACGCCGGCGAGCAGATGACCGTAATGGGGCAAGCCGGTGGCGAAGGGAGGCCCGTCGTAGAATTTGTAGCGCTCGCCGCCCTCGTTTTTCTTTAGCGATTTCCGGAAAGTGCCGTCTTTTTGCCAAAACGATAGAACCTCCTCCTCCATATTGGGGAAGGCAACCTTGTTAGATACTCCCTTGAACATTCCTATTTCTTCTCCATGCGTTTCAAAAGATGTGTTATTATACCATATTTACGCGATTAGCGGCGGGAAAACTCGCAGCCGCAGTACGATTGGCGATATAGCCCCAACTCGGCACTGCGCATCAAGCTGCGCTTGAACCCGTCATGCTTCTTGAAATTTTCCTTGAGAAACCTTGGATCGTCGCTCGCCGCGAACACCATCTCGCTTATTTTGTGCGGACTGACCGTAAGCGACGTCGTGAACATATCAAACCCGTGCGCCGCCGCATATTGCGCAGTTTTGGCGAGATTGTATCTGAAGCAACGCCGGCAGCGCTCCCCCTTCTCGGGTTCCGACTCGTAGCCGGCGGCCACTTGGCGGAGCCAATCGTCATGGTCGTACGGTATGGATTCGATATCCACCCCGTCGGCGGCTGCAAGTTTCTTCGCTTCCGAAAGCCGCTTCTCAAATTCATCTTGCGTGTCGATGTTGGAATTGGCGAACAGCATTGTCGGTTGATGGCCAAGCTCCTTCAACCGCGGAACGCAGGCCGAGGCGCAAGGTCCGCAACAACTGTGCAAAAGTATTTTCACGGCTCAAACACGGTTAGCGGATTCTTTGCGAGCGCATTGAACTTTTCCGGGAGCAACCTTGCCTTTTCCAGTTCGTCGAGCGGGCACCAGGAGAATTCTATCCAAGGCTCTTTAGCGGCGACTTGCGCATTCCGATCGGTCAAAGCCATTTCATAGACAAGATTTATTTCGGAATGCGGTTTGCCGTGCTGCGTAAAGCTGTTTTCGACGACACCGAGGAAGCGCCCGATGGAAACGCCAAGGCCCGTCTCCTCGAGCATTTCGCGCACAAGCGCTTCGCGCCCGGTTTCGCCGAATTCGATGTGTCCGCCGGGCAAATATGTGGTCGCTCCGCCCTTTGCATTGCAAAGAAGCAGCTTTCCGCCGACAATGCACACACCCCGGGCAATGGTTTCTATTCCCGACAGCTCATATTCTTTGATTTCACTAGTCATAAGCAATTGAAGATTTACGGTAAGGTCTCTAGCTCCGCTCCTCGAGTTCGGCCCATCTCTCCACGGCGGCCTCGAGTTCAGCCTCGGCCAAAGGCAGGCGTGCCGCGATGGCCTGGGCTTTGTCGGGCTCGCGGCGATATATCGTCCCGTCGCCCAAGGCCTCGCGGATGGACGCGATCTCCTTTTCAAGCTTGTCGATGGCTTCGGGCAGGGCATCCAGCTCGCGGCGCTCTTTGTAACTAAGTTTTTTGGGCTGGCCGGTATTGGCCTGCGGCGGCTGAGGCGGCGGTTTTTGCACACTATCCGGCCGCTCCTTGGGCGCATTGCGCGCCTTTTGCGCAATATAGTCGGCATACCCGCCGGGATAGCTTTTCACCTCACCGTCACCCTCAAGGACGAACGTAGAGGTAACTACATTGTCCAGGAACTCCCTGTCGTGGCTCACAAGAAGCAATGTCCCCTTGTAGGCAAGCAGTTGTTCTTCGAGAAGTTCAAGAGTCTCGATATCCAAATCGTTCGTCGGCTCGTCCATGACGAGCAGGTTGGCGGGCTTCAGAAAGAGCTTAGCCAGCATGAGTCTGGCTCTCTCGCCGCCTGATAGCGCCTTGACGGGAGTGCGCACCCGCTCGGGCGTGAACAAAAAATCGGCAAGGTATGAATATATGTGCTTTCTTACACCGCCGACGGATACTTCGTCTCTGTCGCTCGCGATATTCTCTCCGACTGTGAGTTCAGGCTTCATTTCGCTTCTCAACTGATCGAAGAACGACATCTCCACATTGGTGCCTCGCACAACTTCACCGGAAACAGGCGCCAGGCGACCGGTAAGCAGATTCAGCAATGTCGTCTTGCCGGCGCCATTTCCGCCAAGTATACCTATACGTTCGCCGCGCAGTATCGTCGCAGTGAAATTGGATATTATCGGTCTGTCTCCGTAAGAGAATGACACGTCCTTGACCTTGAGCACGCTCACGCCGCCAGGCGCGGCAGTATCAAGCCGCATCGTTGCCGTACCGACGTTGCTGCGCCGCGCGGCGAACTCTTCGCGCAGTTTCTTGAGCGCCGCGACACGACCTTCGTTTCGGGTCGTTCTGGCTTTCACGCCGCGGCGTATCCACGCCTCCTCTTGCGCAAGCTTCTTCGACTTGCGTTCCCAATACACGGCTTCATCGGCGAGAAGCTCGGCCTTTCGCCTGACGAAAGTCGAGTAGTCGCACTCCCATCCAGAAAGCTCGCCGCGATCAAGATCGAATATCTTGTCGGCTATGCGCTTGAGAAATCTCCGGTCGTGGGTTACGATCAGCACAGCCATCTCACGCTGCCGCTTTAGAAAGCCTTCCAGCCAGTCGATCGCCTCCATGTCCAGATGATTGGTGGGCTCGTCCAGCAACAGGAGATCCGGGCGGGCGAGCAGCGCCTCTTCCAGTATCTGACGCCTGCGCCGTCCTCCAGAAAGAGCATTGAACGCCGGGTCGCCTTCACGATCGCGAGGGACCTCCTGGGAAACATATATGGTCTTGAGGTGCGGAGCACGGACAATCTCGCCGGAATCCGGCTCCAACTCGCCTGAAACGACTTTCATCAAGGTAGACTTGCCTTCACCGTTGCGTCCGGTCAATGCAGCGCGAAGACCTTTTGATATCGAGAGCGAAACGCCGTCGAGAATTGGCGGTCCGCCAAACGCAAGCGAGACATTCTTAAGCGAAAGCAGAAAATCGCTCATTGCACGGTTCCTTTGTGCCAGTCGGCGAAACCGGCCGCAATGGCCTCTGCCAGACGGCGGCGGCATTCCGGATTCCAGACAGCCTCCTCTCCGGCAGGATTTGTTATGAAATCCGCTTCTATCAGGCAACTGGGCACTTCTGGGTTTCTGGTGACGGCAAGATTGCCGTATATGACTCCATTGCTTTTGACGTCCGGCGCCTGAACTTCGGCCATACGCCTAGCTATAGCACCAGCTAGCGCCTCGCCAATCGGATTCCAGCAGTAAACGGCCGAATATCTTATCGCGGCGGCATCGCGATTTATCGGTGGCGCATTATGGTGTATGGATATGAAAGCGTCGGCATTTACCGCATATATCGCTTGAGGGCGCTCATAAAGCGTTATTGCCCTATCGTTGCGCCGAGTCGGCACCACCCTGTAGCCAAGTTTGACCAACTCCTCCCTGACGGCTTCGGACAGCAACAAGTTCGCATCTTTCTCGAACCACCCATGAGGCGAAAGCGAGCCGAGGTCCTTCTTACCACCATGGCCGGGATCGAGTACGACCGTAACTTCACGCGGCGCCTTGCCTGCAGGATGCGCCTTCGGGACATCGCCCGCATAATCCAGCTTGTTGTAGACCGGCGCCGGGGATGGAGCGCGCGGAGTCGGTTTGGCCGCGACAAAGAAAGTCCTCTCGCATGTGGATACGCCGCCAGACTCCTCGCACGAGACGACAATCGTATTTTCCCCTTCGCGCACATCGATGTACGCTGCCCAAGCTCCAGTCTTGTAGACCGGCACGTTTTGGCCCTGCACGACCACATTTGTCACGCCTGCTTCGGTGGAGCCTATTACATGGCACCTCTCGACATAGGGCAATCGCTGCTCGGCTCTGGGAACCGCCACGGCAACAGCAAGCAACGCAACACAGGCGGTCATATCATTTCTCCCCCAACACATTAAGCGCGTTTTGCGTAGTCGTCGCCGCCAAGTCCTCCAGCGATATTCCACGCAATTCGGCGAGGAACTTGGCCGTATTCACCACAAATGACGGCTCGTTAACCTTGCCGCGCAAAGGCGCCGGCGCCAAAAAAGGAGAATCTGTCTCAATCAAAAGTCTGTCATCTGGCACGGAAAGAGCGGCGGCGCGAACATTATCGGCCGCGCGAAATGTCACAATACCGGAAATTGATATCATAAAACCCAAATCCAGCAACTTGCGACAGAACCCAACACTCTCGGTAAAGCAATGTATAATGCCTCTTGAAGGTATTTCTTTCAAAACACCCAAAGTGTCATCGTCTGCATCGCGAGTATGTATGACCACGGGCAGGTTTCCGGCTTGGGCGACATCCAGCTGCGCCGCGAACAAATCAAGCTGTGCTTTGCGCGTCTCTGGCGAATAGTGGTAATCCAACCCGATTTCGCCTACTGCCGAAATCCCATCGTAGTTAATCGGCGAGAGGAATTTACCGACTTGGTCGCGATCCCATCCCAGACATTTCCAAATCTTGAGACCCGGAACACCGGCTTGCGCCGCAAGATTTACACCGTTGTTAAGCGAATCGCTGCCACCGACAGCCATTATGCGAGTAACCCCGGCCGATGCTGCGCGAGACAGCACCGAGCGGGTTTCTTCGAGGCTACCCTCAAAATGCGCGTGAGTATCGAAAAACTCTGTCACTCCACGACCTCATAGCCTTGAGGATCGCCGCCGTTGACTTGGTACCGGTAAAGTTTGTGGTTCTTCCAGGCGACGTCAACCGTATAGCCACCGCGTGCTTTGAGCCCGCGAATCTCGCCATCGGGCCAATCTTTGGGAAGTGCCGGCAGAATCCTGAGCAGAACCTTGCCGTCTTTGGTCGTCTCGTGGCTCTGCACAAGCATTTCGCAAACAGAGGCGACCATCCCGAGATTGCCGTCTATCTGAAACGGCGGATGCGTAGCGAACATATTGGGCAAGGTGTTGTAGAGCAAAAGGCCTTCAAGCATATCGCCAGCCATGTCGCCATCGCCCAAACGGGCCCAAAGGGCCGCCCGCCAAGGCCATGTCCAGCTTCTACGGGAATCTTTAGTGGTCGTGCGCCCGATTCGCAAGGTCCTAGCGGCGGCGGCCGCAAATTTAGGCGTGGCGGATCTTGTTATTGTGGCTCCCGGATATACGGCAAAAAGGTGTGATGTGTGGCGATGATCGTCACCCTTGATGTCTATATCGTCCTGCCACTCTTGCAACTGCCCCCAACGCCCGATTTTATTGCCCCCAAGCTGATTGAGGACATGTTCCAGATCGCCGAAACGACAAGAAATATTGACATCCAGGCCAAGCTGCTTGCGAGCCTCTATCGTATCGATCAAAAGCTCTGCCATAATCTGCTGATCGTGCATAACGCCGTCGGCAACAGGACCGTGCTCTGGACTCCACCCCTCCTTTATAAGTAGTGATCCGTCAGGACCTCTGACAAGATGCGACAGCATAAAGGCCGTCGCGTCATGCAACAGCGGCCACGCCTTTGTGCGCAAATATTCCCTGTCGAGCGTAAATTTGTAATGTTCATAGGCCATTATGGCCATCCATGGAGCACCGGCGAAATTCCAGCGCCATCCGCCACCGCCAAAGGCATTCAGCGATGTACGGTACGCAACTCCGTTGGAATCGGGAAACGCAAGACGTGTTTCTCTCTCTGCTGTGCGATTCGCCGCCAGCAGATAATCGGCCACGGGTTCCCACAGCTCGCCAAGATTCGCCGTGTCTACGGCCCAATAATTCATTTGGAGATTTATGTTGGTGTGGTAATCGCTATGCCACGCCGGCTTGTTGGTGTTACACCACAGTCCTTGGAGATTCGCAGGCAGCGTGCCTGGTCGGCTGGACGAAATAAGAAGATAGCGCCCGAAATTAAACTGCGTGGAAACCATATCGCACATCTCGGCGTTGTGCTCGGCAGAGCCAAACACGGCAAGCATTCCAGTGCCATTGCGCACCTTCAAAAGCCTTTCACGCGTTGGTCTGGACTGCCAATTGTCAGGCAGGACGCTGTCGAACTTGAGGCGGAGCCTATCATAGTAACGCTTGTAATCGGCTATATGCTCGGCTTTGAGCGAGTCAAAATCGCCGGTAAACCTGTCCGGATATGGTTCGCAGGCGCAACCAAGGCCAAACGACTCGGAGTCAAGATCGTAGCTCGTCTTGGCGCGCAACCATATTACTGCCTCCTTGTCGCCGTCTTCAAAATCAATATCCATTCTGGCGGTATATGCCAGCCCATTTGGCAGCACTCCGCTAAACGAGAGAGAATTCCGCCCCACGACACGCACTGTCTCGCCATGGGTGCCGTTGAGCCAAATACGGGGCTTAAGCGGGCGCTCCGAGCGGTAGCGAAAAGCCAGCACGTCGGCAGGGGCGCTTGCGAATGCTTCACGGGTAACTCCATTGAAAGACACCGTGTACACTGCCGTCAAAAGATCAAGACTGCGTTTGAAGCCGTAAGCCCTGAAACCGTTGGGAATCTCTTCAAAATCAACGGCGATCTCTCCAAAGTTCTGATAATCCCCCACGCGAAGATCGGTGGCGGCGGACGCTATTACATCCGTAGCGCCGGAAAGGTTCCAATCACCCGTCCAAAGGGAGTCGACATTGAATTGTATCGTCTCACGGCGAACGCCCGAAGCTATCATGGCGCCAAGTCTGCCGTTGCCTATTGGATATCGTTGCGACTCCCAAGCATTATGGTTTGGCATCGCAGGCCTGTTATCCCAAATAACATCTCCGGCCATACAGCTGAAAGAACCGATAATCGCTGTCGCCAATACAAAATAATTACGCACATTCATAAGTTGGTATTATACCAAAAAAAGCAAGCCGCGTCACTAGGGCGCGGCCTGTTGCTCTGATAAGGATCGCTTGAGACAGATGTCATATGAGAGAGAC
>ONWT01000038.1 GCA_900321575.1 uncultured Lentisphaerota bacterium
CCACCACGCGAAAAGGTCGAAGTCGTGGGAGCACTTCTGGAGTATTATCGGAGACGCCACGACGGAGTTGGACCAGTTGCCGCGGCAATGCGAATGGGCGATTTTGAAAAAGCCGACACTCTCCTGGTGGGCTATCGAGACGACCTCTCCAAGCTCTCCGGAATCGAGTATCGCCTTTATGTGGGCGAAATACCTGGTATAGCGCAACACGTGCCCGGTGATGACCAGGAGCCCCTTCTCCGTCGCCTTGGCGATTATTTCGCGACACTGCGATTCGGTCGTGGCTATCGGCTTTTCGAGCAGAAGATTGTAGCCGAGGTCGAGCGCCTTCATCGCCGCCTCGTAGTGAAGCGCATCGGGCAGGGTTATGAAAGCGATTTCCGCCTCAGGCCTGGCGGCCAGGCAGTCGCGCCAATCCAACCAATAGCGCGGGGCCGGAATAGTCCGCGCCTGTTCGGGATCGGCCACGCCGACGATCTGCAATTGGCCGGGATGCTCCTTGGCGAAAGCCGCATAGGCGCGGCCTCTGTAGCCCGCACCGAGAACTATCGCACGAAGCGATTTATGCACGCCTGTGTTCATCGGTTGTGATTATACCATAAATCAGCAATGTCGGCTGAAATCTGTTTGCGCAAATCTTCGGCGCACGCAAAACGCCTCTCCTCGCGCGCGAACCCGAGAAAGGAAACTTTCCACGGTTTTCCGGGCCCGACGGTAGGCAGACCGTCGATGAAATGTATCTCCAGAACGGGAGAATCCCACGCGCGTTCGCCGAAAGTCGGCGCCGTTCCGTAGTTCGCCACGCCCGGCTTGCGCATGACTTCGACGGCATACACGCCGCAGCGCAGGCGAAGCGAGACATCCTTCATTTTCAGATTGACTGTCGGGCAGCCGATCCTGGCGCCCTCGCCCTTGCCGGCGAAAAGCTCCCCTTTCGCGGTCCACGGCGCGCCGAGCATGGCGGTCGCGGCGGCGATTTCTCCGGCTTCAAGCGCGGCGCGGATTCGCGTGGACGAAATACGCCGGCCCTCATACTGCGCATAAGGCACCACATCGACCTTTATTCCGCATCGCTCCAGAAGCTTCGCGTCGCCCGTGCCGTCCTTGCCGAAGCGCCAATTGTCGCCGCAGTGCACAATCCCGTCGCGCAAGGCTTGGGTCATGTGGCGGGCGATGAACTCGCCGGGACCCATGGAGGCGAGAGACGGCGTAAAATCGAGCACGGTTACATCCTCCACGCCACACGCGCGAATCGCGGCGAGGCGCTCTTCAAAAGTCATCAGAAGACGGGGAGCCTTTTCGGGCGCGATGACGGAAAGCGGATGCGAACGGAAAGTAAGCGCCGCGGAAGCACGCCGCAGAATCGCTTGATGGCCCAGATGGACGCCGTCAAAGAAACCTACTGCAAGGCCACTCCGAGCGGCATCACGCATGACGCAAAATCCTTGATCTCGATTGCAAGCAATTTGTCGAAAGGCACCGCATTTTCGACTGAAAACCTGCCGACCTTCACGCGCCGGAGAGATTCAAGCGCCGCGCCGCAGCCGATCGCGTCGCCGAAATCGTTCACGAGGGCGCGCACGAGAAGTCCCTTCGTGCCCGTTATGCAGAAAGGCAGACGCGAATCGGCGACTTCGCCCGCAGTGAACCTGTAGACATGCGAAAGAAACGGCTTGTGCTCGCCAGTATCGGCAATCTCATACGACGCCGAACCTTCGCGGCGGACGCTGCACCAGCGGCTTTCTGTCTGGAAAATATCGCCTCTGAACTCGTTCATGGCGGAAACGATCTTTTCGCCAAGGCCGCTTTGCATATCGCCGACAGGGGCGGACGAGAGGACCTCGCCGTGGATGTCGTGGGTGTTCGTCTTCACACCCAGACGCATGACGCCCTCGTAGGCGCGATCGGCCCCCATCACATCGCCGACGAATTTGTTGGCGTCGTTCACGAGAATCACCAACAGACCGGAGGCCATCGCATCGAGCGAACCGCCGTGACCGACTTTCACGAGATTGAATTTGCGCTTAACCGCCTTTACGACGGATGTGAACGCTATTCCCGCGGGCTTGTCGACCAGCAGAAACCCGTCGAGCCCCTCAAGCATCTTAAGCTGGGTTAGATTGGCCATCTAGTTTCGAAAGTATCGCCAGGACTTCGTCGCCCTTCTCAAGCGAAAGGTCGAGCTGGAACAACAGGCGCGGCGTGAATTTCAGCCTAACCTCGCGGTTGATGATCTGCTGAAAACGCTTCGCGTTGTGCGCAAGATGCCTTATGGCGGTCTGCTTGAGCGCATCGTCGCCGAAAACCGAAACCTTTACCGTCGCGTCGCGGAAATCCTTGCCGCACTTCACGTCCGTCACGGTTATCAGCCCGGGCGCGACAGTATCGCCCTGCATCACGGAGAACATCGACTCGGCGATGACCCGCTTCAGCAGGGAATTCACTCTCTCCAGCCTGTCTACAGCCATCAGAGGCTCCTCGGCAGTTCCTCGAGCATGTAGCACTCGATGATGTCGCCGACCTTGAAGTCTTCGTAGTTGGCGAAGCACACGCCGCACTCCTGTTGTCCGGAGACCTCTTTGACTTCGTCTTTGAAGTGGCGGAGAGTCTGAACCTTGCCGTCCCATATCTGGGCGCCGTTGCGCATGATGCGGAAGCGTTCCTTGGC
>ONWT01000037.1 GCA_900321575.1 uncultured Lentisphaerota bacterium
AAGCGGGACTGCAGCGGGTGCATTGCAATATCGAATGCGCCCCGTCGCTCTTCCCCGATTTATGCACGACCCACACGTTCGAGGAGAAGCTTGCCACTCTGCGTGCCGCCAAAAAGCTCGGCTTCCAGATATGTTGCGGCGGAATACTCGGCATGGGCGAGACTGACGGGCAGCTTGTCGAATTCGCGTTTGCGTTGAAGGATATCGCCCCAGATTCCATTCCCGTGAACGTATTGCATCCGATAGAGGGCACCCCGCTGGGCGGGCACGGAATCCTCGACCCCGAGCGCGTTGTGGACTCTGTCGCGATTTTGCGGCTTGTGAATCCCTCCACTCCGCTTCGTTTTGCCGGCGGACGCCGCGACATGTCGGACGAAACGGCCGCAAAGTGCATCTATGTCGGCATGTCCGCCGGAATCGCAGGGCCGCTGTTGACTACACCGGGGGCGGACTTCGATGACGATCGCGAACTCGCCGTGCGTGCAGGCTATTCTGTCCAGTGCCCGCGAGTAAAGGCGACAAGACGCTGATGTTTTTGGTATAATACGAGCATGAGAACAGTGTTTGCAATATTGGCCGCGCTTGTCGCGGTGGAGGTTCGTTCGGCGCAAAGTGTCGATTCGGAGGCCCTGCGCGCGAACAAGGGCGCGTTGGTGCTGCAGTGCGGCAGCGATTGGTGCGTAAGCGGCGAGGACGTCCGCAAGGCGTTCGAAAGCGGCGCGTTTGCCAAGAGCAAGGCCGGGCAGCAGTATGTCACCGCCGTCTATGACGATATGGACAATTTGACCGATGAGGCCAAAGCCAAGAATGCTCTTGTGAAGCCCATTCTCATACGGACCAAGCGATTCCCGGCGATTACGTGCTATGCCCTTGTCGACAAGGAGTTGCGCGTCTTCGCGCAAATTGAGAATGTGCCGTCGAACGTCACCGGCGAAAAGCTCGGCAAGGCTATCGCCAAGGTTACGGCGATGAAGGACAAGGCCGTGGCTCTCTTCAAGAAGGCGGCTTCGGCGAAGTCCGAAGAAGAGGCCGCCGATTGCTACGGGCAAGGGTTCGACATACTCGCCTCCATGATGGGTCCGTTTCACTTCAACGAGCTCAAGAACGGCAATTGCGCTTGGCGAAAGGAGTGGGATGCGCTAGTCCGGCTTGACGCGGGAGACCGCTTCGGCTGGCTCGCGCACTTCGACCTTGACGATTACAGAGCCGTCGCCAATGTGGCCGCGCTGACCGCCGCCAAGGCGGATGGCGACAACGCCAAGGCGGCGAACATGGCCAAGAAGGCCAAAGCCTTGCCGCAGACCCATTTCACGCCCGCCCAGAAGCAGTATGTGAAGATCATGGAGTACGCTCTCTCGCAGAACGGCACCGACAAGCCGCTCAGCTCAGCCGAGCACGCGCTGATGAAGGAGGTGTTCGCTCTTGGACGGGATACGATATGGGGCCAGTTCGCCATGGGACGCCTCATGATGGCCGGCGAAAACATACAGTCCAAGGGACTCAAGCACGCCGCCGTTCGTCCGCGCCCGAACAGCGAGATTGTCGGGATAAGGGATAGTTTTCCGCTAGACACCTACAAGGGCCGTATCGCGAACATCAAGCCCGGGGTCAAGCTTACAGAAGCGCAGAAACTGGCGATCGCCCAATATGCGGCCCTTCGCCTTATAGGGCTCAAAGGCTGGCAGGAGCTTTCGTCCCGCGTTGGCAGCGACAAGTTCATAAAGGCGTTTCTCAACGATCGCGCCTGGCTTGAGGATTTTGCGTGGAGCGGCACTTTCCCCGAGAACAGCACCGATGGATGGGCCAAGGCCGGCACGGGACCCGGCGACGGCGCGAAGGCGATCTTGGCGCTGGAGTCGCTCATCTACCAGGATAACGGAAGGTGGGTCGAATATGCCGACGGCAAGTTCGAGGACAACGAGGGCCGCCGCTTCATGACGGCGCTGGCGCAGGTTTTCCCCGACAAGGACGAAGCGTGGCTTGCCGATGTGCTTGACGCATACCGCAGCACCGCTCTTTCGGGCCGTCTGCACAAGACCGCCTATACCCAGCCGGTTTGGCTCTGGCGTTTTGCCGTCCACCAGGGGCACGGTACCGGCAGCTGCGACGATATGGCCAATCAGCACCGCCATCTCAATAAATTCGTGAATCTGCCCGTGAGAGAATACGGCGGTACGCCCTGGATGATCGAATACCGGCTAAAGAACTGCTTCGGCGACTCTGTGCACGGGCCGTGGTACTATAAGCCCTGGTCGACCGCCAACGAGTGGCCTAAGCGCAAGTATTCCCAGATTGTGGGCGGCGTTTGCGGCGAGCTGTCGAAGTTCGGCAGCGCCATCGCGAATTCGCACGGCATGCCTTCCACCACTGTCGGCCAGCCGGGTCACTGCGCGTATTCGCGCCGCCTGCCTGACGGCACCTGGGAGATCGACTATAACGTGACCGGCCATTCGCAGATGCACATGTGTTTCTGGAACAAGCACGAATGGCAGTATACGCCCGCGCTCGAGGGCACGTTTTCCGGCGACCGCGAAGCGCGTCTCGGCGCGGAGCGCATGATCACGCTCGCGTATCTGGCCGAGGATGCGAAGAAAGACCGCAAGCTGATCGAGAGCTTCTACCGTCACGCTTGTGCCTCCAAGCCCGACCACTACGGCGCGTGGCACGAATATGGCGAGTGGCTGATGCGCTCGAATACACCGCTTGACGAGCTTAGGGTGTGGGTGAGAGGGTGCGCCCGCGGCATGAAGACCGGCCGACAGCCCCTCTGGAACATTCTTACTCCGTATTTCCAGCGCGTGGCGAAGGAGAAGGGCAAGGCCGCGCTGAAGGACGATCTTATCGCCTTCGCGCCGCTTCTCAAGCAAGGTGGCGCGAAGATACAAGAGGAGGCCGACTTCAGCAACGTGCTCGACTCGTGGGGCGAGGCTCTCGGCGACGACAAGCAGATGCGCTATGAGGTTCTGAAGGCGATGCTTGAGGCGCAATACGGCACAAGCGACTATTTCTCGCAGACCATGGGCTGGGGCAGCGATTTCTTCACGAAGTCCGGACAAGGCTCCGCCATGTTCACCAAGTGCATAAACGAGGCCGTCGCTTCGGCTACGAAATCTGCCGGCGGCAAGGGCGGCAATGGAGAAAGCGGCATGAAGTTCGGTCCGATGATTCTTGCGGCCAGCCGCAACGGCAACATTGAGGCGTTTCGCAATATCGTGAAGCTTCAGGAAAAGCTCGCGCCTCTTTCGAAAGGCGGCGGCTCCGCATATCCATTGAAGGATTTCGGCGGCGATCTCGTCAGCAAGGACGGTCTCTTGCAGACGTCATCGACTTGCGGACACGACCATCCCGAAACGTATCCTCTGGCGATAGACGAGTCTCCCTGCAACGGCGGGGCGTTCCATACCGATACTGAGGAGAGCCCGTGGGCGACAGTCATATTGGCGGGCCCTACCGACGTGAAGGGCATTGTCGTGGAGAACCGCTTTGGCGGCGTGAACGGCAATCGCCAAGTTCCCATAGTGGTCGAAGTGTCCGAAGACGGCAAGGAATGGACGCAAGTGTTTTCATCCAACAGCAAACAAGATACATACAGGATTCCTCTAGCTGAAAACGGCCAGCGCAAAAGGCAGGTCCGCGTTTCGCGCAAGGCCGGCGAGCGCAAGGAATTCTTTCACCTGAACAAGATACTGGTTTATGGCACAAAACTCTACTGACGGATTCAAGGCGGTCATCCTGGCGGGCGGTTCCGGTGAGCGGTTCTGGCCGCTCTCCACGCCCGAGAGACCGAAACAGTTTCTCAAAGTTTTCGGCGGCGAAAGCCTGATCAGACAGGCGGTTTCGCGCCTTGACGGTCTGGTCGCTCCGGAGAATGTGTTTGTCGTGACATCGCGCACCCTGGTGGCGGCGACAAAGCGCGAACTGCCCGAGATACCGCAAGGGAACATCGTAGGCGAGCCGATGCGGCGCGATACGGGCGCGGCCATTGCGCTGTCGGCCGGCCTTTGCGCCGATGGCGTAATGGGCGTGTTCTCTTCCGACCAGCTGGTTGGCGATGTGAAGGCGTTCCAGAAGGTCGTGAAGAAGGCTGTTGCGATTGCCCGCAAAGAGGCGAAGATAGTCACTCTTGGCATAAGACCCTCTTGCCCGTCTACGGCGTTCGGATATGTCAATCCCGAGAACGGACAGTTCGTGGAGAAGCCCGACCTCGCCAAAGCGAAGTCTTATCTGAAGAAGGGCTTTTTGTGGAACGCTGGCATGTTCATCGGTCGCGTCGAAACTTTCCGCAAGGCTTTCGCCGCCTATGCGCCTGATTTGATGCCGCTTTGCGGCGGCGTGCGCAGAACTTGCCAGCTTCGCAGGATTTACGAGCCGCTGCCACGGATTTCCTTCGATTTCGCCGTCATGGAAGCCCTCTCGCGCAATGGCGGGGTTGGCGTGGTGCCCGGCGATTTCGGGTGGGATGATGTCGGCGGATACGGTGCGTTCGATCGCTATTATCCGCACGATGCCGACGGCAATATCGTCGATGGCGACTGTGCGCTTGTCGAGAGTTCCCGGAGTTTGTGCATTTCCAAGGGGCCGAAGATTCGCGTCTTGGGTATCGACAATCTCGTGGTTGTGGCGACGCGCGACGCGGTGCTCGTCGTGCCGAAGTCCCGCGTGGGCGAATTGAAGAAGATCAAACCTTGAAGTATAAGGTTGTCATAGCCTACGACGGCACGGACTTTTCCGGTTGGCAGTATCAGGACAATGCTGTCGGCATTCAACAGGTTGTCGAGGATGTTCTCGCCTACCTTGAGGGTGCGCCGGTGAGAGTCTACGGTTCGTCGCGCACTGACGCCGGAGTGCACGCCAAGGGATTTGTCGCGCATTTCACCATAACGAAGCCGATACCGCCAAAGAACCTCGTGCGGGCGATGAATTCGCGTCTGCCCGAAAGCGTTCGCGTACTCAAGGCCGCTTGCGCCGCCGCCGATTTTGACGCCCGCCTCTCCGCCAAAGGCAAGGAATATCGTTATCAGCTCTATCAGGCCGACATCATGCCGCCTCATCTTGTGCCTTACTGGACATTCTGCCACAGGCCATTGGACTTGGCGGCGATGCGCAAGGCCGCTTCGTATTTCGTGGGGCGCCATGATTTCGTGTCGTTCGCGGCCAATCCGAACCGCGCGCTTGAGACTACCGTCAGAACGGTGTTTTCGTTCGATATCGCGAAATCCGGCCGCAAATACGTCTTTAGGGTGCGCGGCGACGGCTTTCTCTACAAGCAGGTCCGCAGCATGGTCGGCTTTTTGATATCGGTAGGCAAGGGCAATGAAAAGCCCGAAGCCGTCCTCGAACTGCTTAAAGCGGCGACTCCCAGGACGGCTCGCGTCGAAACCGCTCCGCCGCGAGGGCTGTTTCTGTGGAAGGTTTTTTACAAGGATACACAATGCTATACCAACTCTCGACATACCTGACTCCGTTTTGGGGTCCGTTCAGACTCCTCCAATCCCACGCGCTCCTCCTCGCCGGGGGTACTTTCATCGCCGCCATAATGACTTGGCTGATGTTGCCGAAGTTGTGGAATCGCCTGCCGCGCGACAGGGGCAAGGTTGTCTGCAAAGACCTCGGCGGCATGGCGTCCGCCGGAAAGCCTACAGGTTCGGGCTTTCTCGTCTCGATTCTCGTGCTGCCGGTCGTGCTGGTGTTCATGCCTCTTGCCCTCTGGGATTTTCTTGCCGTGGTCGCCATTTATGCGGCCATGCTCTTCGGCTATCTTGACGATCGCGCCGCCGTGCCGTGGGGAGAGTTGAAGAAGGGCCTGCTTGACGCGGTCTGCGCTTTTTTCATCGCTTTCTGCGTCGCCAAGGGACATTCCACGCTCGTTTGGCTGCCGTTCGTCAAGGGAATGTGGCTGATGCCGATGTATATCTACGTGCCGTGCTGTGCTTTCGTGCTATGGTTCACAATGAACGCGACAAATTGTTCTGACGGCGTTGACGGCCTCGCGGGAACGCTCACGACAATCGAACTTGTGATATTGGCGGTGATGCTGTATGTGGTCATCGGCTATAAGCCCGTCGCCCACTATTTCTTGCTGCCGTGCAACCCTGACGCTGCCCGTTGGGCGATTCTCGTGATGACTGTCGCCGGCGGATTCGGCGGATATCTCTGGTACAACGCCGAGCCGTCCAAGATACTGATGGGCGATGCCGGGAGCCGCTTTTTGGGCATTATCGTCGGCACTGCGTCGCTGATCACGGGCAATCCCTTCATCGTCCTCGCTTTCGCGCCAGTGGTGCTGGTCAACGGTGGCGGCGGACTCGCCAAGCTGGTGCTACTCAGGCTCGCCAAGAAGTTCGGCCGCGATATCGGCGAAGACAATGTGATTCGCCGCATACGCTTTCCGCTGCATGATCATTGCAAAAAGAACCTGGGGTGGTCCAACGCCCAAGTGCTCATGCGCTTCACGCTTCTGCAGCTGATTGTGATGCCCATTCTGCTCATACTCATAATAAAGATACGCTGATGACGGTAATCGCTTCTGTATTGTTGCTCGCGCTTACCCGCGCTGAGATCATAGAGCGCTTCAAGACGCCGCCGGTGACCCACTGCGACGGGTTGGTTCAGGTGTTCGCCGATTGCCCCGCCGATATGCGCCGCGAATATCAGGTTCCCGTCGCTTCGTACGTGTCGGACATCTGCGACACCCTGTACAAGACGCTTATGATAAAGCCGCGCCAGTTCAAGGAGCCAGGCATTATCGTTCACATCGGGTCCGTGCGCACGAATGTGACTGATGTCATTTCGACGGTGGACCGTCGCGCCGGTAATGGGCGTTTTACGCGAATACGTCTGCCCGCGCCTGCCTATTCGGACATGGAAGCGCTGCGCATAGCGACCGCCAAGGCGTTCTTCCTGTCAGTTGCAGGAGAAGAAATCGACGACGCGACCGCCGTATCCCGCCTCAGGCTAACCGATCCCGTGCTGCGCGTCGCCGACGAGCGATCCGATCTTGCTCGTTGGCGAGATGAAGGGGTGTTTTCGTCCGGCAAGGACGATGAGTTCTACCTTATGCAGCAGCGCAAGGTGCTCATGCCGGGCAAGGCCTCGCGCGAGGATGTTTTGACTTTCGCTTCGCGCCTCAGGCTTTATCCGGCTTATTACGGCACGCCGTTCTGCGGCCGCTACAGTTCGCTGTCGTTCGATGAGGCGATAGATGCGTCGCAGGACGACATGATTGTCCGCCTGGCCGCCGTGCGCAAAGTTTCGGAGTTGCTGCTCTATGGCGGCGGGCGCGGCGACAAGATGAATCTCGCGGTGCAGGCCTACGGATATTTCCTTACGGAAGTCGCGAAGGGCGAGAAGACTCCGGACGATTTGCGCAATATGCTCTCCGCTGCCGAACAGAAACTGAAGGATGTCGAAGATGAAAACAGCAAAGACGATAACAGATAACAAGGTTGATCCTGACGTTTTGGCCTATACGGTCGGGGACGATCCCGTGCTAGACCTCGATTTGGCCGTGTGGGACTGCATGGGCACCGCCGCCCATGTGACTATGCTCAGCGAGATGGATCTCGCCCGCCCGATAGTGACGAGACGCGAGGCGGCTGCCGTCAGAAAAGAGCTCGGTCGCATAGCAAAATCTGCCGAGAAGGGTGATTTCTCGATACGCATCGACGATCAAGACGTGCATATGGCCGTCGAGCGCCTGCTTACCGAAAAACTGGGCGACCTCGGCAAGAAGATCCACACCGGCCGCAGCCGCAACGACCAAGTCGCCGTGGACGTGCGCCTGCATATGAAAGACCAGCTTCTGCGTGCCGAATCCGAAACCGTTGCGCTCGCTGCGGAACTGCGAAGCATGGGAGCGCGCGGAGGCAGGCTGCCTCTCGTCGGGCGAACCCATCTCCAGCCCGCCATGCCGTCTACCGTCGAGATGTGGGCCACGGGACACGCCGAAATGGTGCTCGACCAGTTGGTGAATCTCGAAGCCGCGTATAAACTCGCCGACCTGAATCCGCTTGGCTCTGCCGCCGGCTATGGGGTGCCGCTTCCTATTGATCGGCGGCGCACTACGGAGCTGCTCGGCTTTGCGCGCACCATACACAACTGCTTCGGCGCGTCCATGGCGCGCGGCGAGTGCGAAGCCGCGCTGTTGTCGGCCATGGCGCAGCTCATGGCGGTGCTTTCCCGCGTAGCGCAGGATTTGATTCTCTTTTCGATGCCCGAGTTCGGCTACTTCAGATTGCCGCGCGAATATTGCACTGGCTCGTCGATAATGCCTCAGAAATTCAATCCCGACGTGCTTGAACTCGTCCGCTCGAAAGCGGCTCAGGTGCTCGGCCTCCAGACCGCTTCGCTTTCGCTTCTGCATGCGATGCCCGGCGGATACAACCGCGACCTTCAGGACTGCAAGTGGCTGTATATGAAGGCTCTCTCCATTACGCGTCAGACGCTCAGGATTCTCGCAAAGGTCGTCGCCGGAGCTGAAATAGATGCCGATCGCTGCCGCGCCGCTTTCACGCCAGGCGTCTTTGCGACAGATGTCGCGCTCAGGCTTGTGGCTCAAGGCACCCCTTGGCGCGAGGCCTATCACGAAGTGCGCGATCATCTTGAACGCCTTGACTTCGAAGATCCTGACGCCGCGGTCGCGGCGAAAAAGCACGAGGGCGCGACTGCCGCCATTGACCATGGTCTCTACGCCAAGCGCGAGACCGAAGCGCTTAAATCGGTCGCAAAGCGCCTCGGCGCGCTTATGGCGGCCAAAAAGGCTCTCCTGTCGTGAACAGTCTGTTCGAAGTCGACAGCCTTCATGTCAGATACGGCTCGTATGAGGCCGTGAAGGGTGTCTCGTTTACCTTGGGCGAAGGTGAAATCCTTGGCATTGTCGGCGAATCGGGCAGCGGCAAGTCCACTATCGCAAAGGCTCTCATCGGTCTGGAGAAAGCGTCCTCCGGCAAGATCATCTGCCGCGCAAAGTCTGTTCAGATGGTCTTTCAGGATGCCGTTGGTTCGCTCAATCCGCGCATGACGGTTCGGCAGACGCTGGACGAAGTCTTGCGCGTCAAGCGCATCAGGTCGAGGGCTGCGGAAGATTTGCTGGATATCGTAGGCCTCAGCAAAGCGGTGCTCGATCAGTACCCGCGAGAGATGTCCGGCGGACAGTGCCAGCGAATTTCCATCGCACGCGCGTTAGCATGCGAACCACAAGTCTTGATTGCGGACGAACCGGTTTCTGCGCTCGACGTTTCGGTTCAGGCGAGGGTTCTTAATCTTCTGCGCGATCTGCGGCACGAGCTTGGGCTTTCGATTCTTCTCATCGCGCACGATCTGGCTGTCGTAAAGAATGTCTGCGACAGAATCTGCGTCATGGAGAAGGGGCTTTTCGTGGATAGCGGCGAAGCGGCCGAAGTCTTTGCATGTCCGAAGAGCGACTATACGCGCAGGCTCTTGGCAGCCGTCCCCAAAATATGATATAATACACGCCGTTTTGTTTCGGGCGGTTAGCTCAGTTGGTTAGAGCAGGACCTTTACACGGTCAAGGTCGGGAGTCCGAGTCTCTCACCGCCCACCA
>ONWT01000053.1 GCA_900321575.1 uncultured Lentisphaerota bacterium
GAACTTCGCAGCCACACCCGTCAAAAGGCCGTTACCCGGGCAATTCCCCACCCCGAACGACAGAACATCCGGCAATGTATTCTGCACAGGCGCGGCAAACGGCAGTTTTCCCGACTCCGGATCGATTCCGAGGGCAATATTCTGCCAACGGGCGAGTCCATTGCAGTCGGTTTCGGTAAGAGCCGGAACAAAGCTAACCAGATCTTCAATGGACGACACGATCTTCCCTCCGCGCGCATAAAATCCGTCAAGGTCGTCCGGCAGAACCACTTCAGTCGTGCCGCCGATGACTATCGTACCTCTGAAATCGCCAAGATCCTCAAAAACCACGGATCCGCTTTTCCAGCGCACCGACGACACCGGATATATCGTACCGTCGCCATGCAATGTGCCGCACGGAAACACCACATCATTGCCGCACACGTCGACCGTTGTATATCGGCCGCTGCCCGAGGCGAGAAAATTGTAGCGCCCCGACATGGTTGCATTCGATACGATGCCGAGCATGCCAGCGTTAAGATTCCAGGTCAGAGGACTCTCTCCGCCTGTGGCGGAAGAAGCTACCATTATTGCGCCGCCATCAGCCAATGTCACCGAAGCGGATGGCCCATACGCTTGAACATACGGCGTTACAAGTTCGCCCGACACCGAAAGAGCTGCTCCTGTCGACAAATAAACCCCATCCTCTACGCGCCATGTCTTATTGCTGCAAATACTCGCGTTGGCGCAAACATGAAGGCGTCCGCGATCCGAAATATTTTCGGAGGGCATCATATTGCCTCCCATCGCAACCGTCTTGGATTTGAGATTAATCGACCCACAAAAGAGCGAAACATCATAAAAGAACACCTTTTCGCCATTCCCGATCTCAAAGCAACTGGTCACGAGCGTTCCATCGCCGCGAAGCTTGTAAAACGCCGTTGTGTAGTTATCCCACCCGCCAATCCAGTTGAACGCCGCCGTTGCACCGCTGTCCTTTAGCTCAAGAGCTGGAAGGTATGAGACGGTTTTCGCTTCATCGCCCAAAAAGCCCTCTACGCCACTGAAACGAACACAAGAATCTTGGGTTCCGTAACTATTGGGATCAAGCCCTACGGCCTGCATTTTATCAAACACTACAGTGCCGTGCCATACCGCTCTATCGAGAAGAACATTATTGTTGCCTTTCACAGGTTTCAGGAGAGGCACTTTAGTAGAGTCTATCGCGAAATTCTGTACTTTTGCGATTATGATCTGATTTGTCGGATCTACCCTATCTGGCTGGAATGCGCTTGTGTTTATTATCACCGGCGTATCGTTCGTGAAAACACCGGCGTGCAGCGTTGCTGTGCCGGAGTCCTCGTTAATCGTAATCCAGCCGCCACCAGTCGCATAGATTCTACCCAGCCGGACATCGGTCGCCAAATTAAGGATCATTGTAGAGCCGGATCCATTGTCGCGAAATACGACATCTTCGCCGTCTTCCGGCAAGCGACCTTCAGACCAGAGCTTCGAATCGCTGTAGCAATCGTGTGGAAACCACCCTCCTGCTGCGGTCCAGGTATCGAGCCCTTCTGGAACGGCGGAGGATGCGAGAGCGATGTGCAGGGCGAGGATTGCGAGATGGAGTTTCATGTGCACAGACCTTGCGTGACGAAGTGGACATAGCTGTCGTAGATTTTACGCGCGTCGAATTCAGCC
Source organism: uncultured Lentisphaerota bacterium (assembly GCA_900321575.1). GTDB lineage: Bacteria > Verrucomicrobiota > Kiritimatiellia > RFP12 > UBA1067 > UBA1067. The sequence goes on from ONWT01000053.1 coordinate 1,681, forward strand.
TCGGCCATCCGCCTCGCATTGTCCCCCGCCTGGCGGACGTCGAGCGATTGCAGCGCCCTTGCGAGGGACGCTTCGTCCCCCGTGCGGTAGACGGCGCCTGCTGCGTATTTGGCGAGGAGTTCCGCGCTTTCGCCGCCGAGCGAACTGGCTATGGCCAGCGAGGCTTTGGCGTAGTCGCACAATTTGTACGGCACGCCCACACAGCTCGATTCGTCCATCGGCACCACTCCCACGTCGCAGCCTGCGAGCATGTCCGCGAGAGCCTCCTCGCCGAGATATCCGCGAAAGTGCACCCTTGCGGAGAGACCTAGGGACGAAGCGAGGGCGGCGAGATCGCGCTCGCCCGAGCCCGCACCGGCTATGTCGAGCGTCGCGCCAGGCAGTCTGGTGAGGGCGCGGACGACGGTTGCGAGGTCGTAGGTGACGCCGAGGTTACCGGCGTAGGCGAGGCGCAACGGAGTAGCCGGCGCGGCGGCGCGGCGGGGCGCTGCGGACGGCAGGGCTATGCCGTGGTAGAAGAGGCGGGCAGGCCCACCGAAGCCGTATCGACGCACCAGGTCGACATAGCGGGAGGCGACGGCAGTCACCATAGCGGCGGCGCGGTAGTTCGCGCCCGCGACGAGCCTCAGGGGCGCGAGGGCCCACGCGGGCGCAACGCGCCCGAACGTCTCCGGCCACGCGTCCATCACGTCCACCACGAAGCGGGCGCCGAAGCGGGACGCGAGACGCCTCGCTGCAGCGCAGGCGAAAAGAGGGGGAGTGGACGCGATTATGATGTCCGGCGCGCCCGAGCGGTCCGCCTCAGCCATGGCCGCGCGGCGCCATGCGCGGGCGTAGGCGAGATGTGAGAAGACGCGCCCGAGGGATATGTTGCCCGAGTAGGCGGGGGCGTGCAGGAGGCGAAGGGCGAAGGCTTCGGGCTTTCGGGACAGCCGGCGCCGCGCTTTCGTGGTGTGGTTGAAGTCGGATGTCCACAAGACCGTCTCGTGCCCGGCGCGGGCGAACGCTTCGGCCATAAGCCAGTACCGTTGCGGACGGAACCCTTCCAACGGCAGATTGTCAAACGGATTCTCTATCCAGACGCGCACGGAAAACTCAAGTCCCCGCCGCGCCCGGGGAATCGGGCTTCGCCCCCGTATTGCGGCTTCGGGCTTTCAGGAACATCCGCAGCGGGGCGCCTTCGAGACCGAAGCGGGCGCGGATCTGCTTGTCGAGATAGGAGAGATAGGCCGGAGTGACCAGCTTCGGATCGTTCACGAACAGCCGTATCGTCTGGGGATTGGCCGACACCTGAAGCGCGTAGTAGATTTTGAGGCGCTTACCTTTGACCATCGGGGAGAGCGTCTTTTTCGTCGCCTTGGCTATCGTGTTGTTGAGCATTCCTGTTGGGATGCGCTCCGAGGCCGAGGCCGCTGCACGGTCTATCGCGTCCACCGTTCTGCGGATGTTGTAGCCGGACTTGTTGGAACAGAACACGACGGGCGCGAAAGAGAGGAACGGCATCATCATACGCAGCGCTGGCAGGGCCTTCGACTCGGTCATGCCTTCTTCCTGCGCGAGGTCCCACTTGTTCATCAGCACGACGCACGCCTTGTTCGCGTCGAGGATCTTCCCGGCGATACGCTTGTCCTGCATCGTCGGGCCCATCAGGGAGTCCATCACCAGCAGTACGACATCCGCCTCGGCGATCGCGTCCTCCGAGCGGAAGAGCGAGAAATTGTCCACCGAAGTCTTGGACATCTTCGTATGGGGCTTCATGCCCGCAGTATCTACGAGCATATAGCGGCGCGCTTCGGGCCCCGAACCGATCGCGAAGGGAACCTCGACCGAGTCGCGGGTCGTGCCGGGAATATTCGAGACTATGACGCGCGGAGCATTCAGCAGGCGGTTCACGTAAGAGCTTTTGCCGACATTCGGGCGCCCGACGATCGCGACTTTCAGAGGGCGCGCGGAGGCGGCCTCGTCTTCGACCGGAGGCAGGCGCGCGACGACATCCTTCACCAGCGCCTCGACGCCCCTTCCGTGCTCGGCGGAGGTCGCGAAGACGGGTAGGCCGAAGCGCTCGAATTCGGCCGCGCGCCAGTCGTCGTTCGCCGTGTCGCACTTGTTCGCGGCTATAACGCAGGGCACGCCAGACTCCCTAACGCGCTTTATGACCTCGCTGTCGAGGGGGGTTATGCCGTCGCGGGTATCTACGACTATCACGCAAACTGCGGAGTCCTCGACGGCGAGCGCGGCTTGACGTTTCGTCTCGTCGTCCAGCGGGTCGTTCGTCACCTCGCGGTCGAAGGCGATGCCTCCGGTGTCCACGAGCATAACCTTGCGGCCCGACATGTCGATTTCGCGCGTGACGCGATCGCGCGTGACGCCGGGCTGGTCGAAGACTATGGCGACGCGCTTTCTGGCGATCCTGTTGAAAAGAGCGCTTTTGCCCGTGTTGGGGCGGCCGACAAGCGAGACTACGTTCATCAAAACTTGCTCTTCCTGGAAAGTATGTAGAACACCGCTGCGATTATCACGCCCAGCACGCCGGAAAACCCCATAACGATGGCGAACGAGTGGGGATGGGCCATGAACGGCAGGGTGGTCAGGTTCATGCCGTAGATGGACGCGACAAGCGTAGGCACGGCAAGGAGAATCGTCGCCGCCGTGAGGTATTTCATCACGTTGTTCAGGTTGTTGTTGATCAGTGACGCGAAGGTATCGAGCGTTCCGTTCAGGATGTTCGCGTGTATCGTCGCAGTCTCTAGCGCCTGCTGGTATTCCACAAGAGCGTCCTCGAGCTGGTCGCTGTCGTCTTCGGTCAGCACGACCTGCCTCGACGTGTTGGCGCGGGCGAGCGCTATCGTGTCGGCCTTCAGAGACGTCGTGAAATAGACGAACGTCTTTTCGATAGTGAGCAGCTTGAGCAGTACCTTGTTCGAGATGGACTCGTGGAGCTCCTCTTCGAGCGCGTTCGTGCGCTGGTGGATGTCGTGCAGATAGCGCAGGAACAGTACGCCGCCGTGCCACAGCAGGCGGAACGCGAAGCGGAACTTGTCTTTTGGCGGGCAGACGCGGCGGATCTGGTCGAGGAAGGCCGTTGTCACGGGCGTGCGCACGCTGCACACCGTCACCACGCTCTCGCCGGAGAGGATTATGCCGAGCGGCACCGTGCAGTAGGGAGCCACCTCGTCGCCAACTACGGGACACGGCACGTGCACGATCAGCAGAGTCGCGTCGTCCTCGTAATCGAATCGCGGCCTCTCGTCGCGGTCGAGGGGGTCGGTCAGGAAATCGCGCGGCACGTTCAGGTACGACACCACGGATTCCAGCTCCGTGGTCGTGGGCTCCACAAGATTTATCCAACATGACGGCGCAAAGTCGGGCGTCTCTTTGAGGCCTCCGTTCTCCCAGCGGTAGATTGTCATCATGGCTAAACCTCCTTTCCTGTTGCAGAGCTTTCAATCCGCGACGCAAAACCGACTACGCCAGCTGGCCGAGGAACCTCACGTCGTTTTCGTAGAGCCAGCGTATGTCGGGTATTCCGTACTTTATCATGGCGATACGCTCGACGCCGAAGCCGAACGCGTAACCGGAGACCTTTTCGTGGTCGTAGCCGACGTGTTTGAAGACGCGCGGATCGACCATCCCCGCGCCGGCAACCTCGATCCAGCCCGAATCCTTGCACACGCGGCACCCCTTGCCCTTGCAGAGATGGCAACTGAAGTCCACCTCCACCGAAGGCTCGGTGAACGGGAAAAAGTGGGGCCTGAAGCGAACCGTCACGCCGTCGCCCATCATCTCGTGGGCAAAATAGGCCAGAACGCTCTTGAGGTCGGCGAGCGAGACGGGCTTCGTGTCGACATAAAGGCCCTCAATCTGGTGGAAGTTCGCGGAATGGGTCGCGTCCGTAGTGTCGCGCCGGTACGTGCGGCCAGGGCAGATCACGCGGATCGGCGGCTTGTTGGCCATCATCGTGCGGATCTGCACGGGCGAAGTCTGGGTTCTCAAAAGCGTATCGCCGTCGAACCAAAACGTGTCGCTTCGGTCCATTGAAGGATGGTGCGGCGGCGTGTTGAGGGCGGTGAAGTTGTTGAACCTGTTTTCAAGCTCGGGACCGTCGGCCACGGTGAAGCCGAGCCTACCGAATATGCGGGCCGTTTCTTCAATCACGCGCGAAAGAGGGTGTTTCGCGCCAAGGGCGAACCAACGGCCAGGCAAGGTTAGATCGGCCTCGACGCCCTTCTCCGCACCCGCGCCCGCGCCCTTGGCCGCCAGGGCGGCCTCGACTTCGGCGCGCCAGGCTTGCACCGCCTTGCCGAAAGCGGGACGCTCCTCTTTCGGGACGTCTTTCATGCCCTTGATGAGGGCGGGTATGGAACCGTTGCGGCCAACGTACTTGACGCGCAGCGCCTCTATCGCGGACGCATCACCCGCCGCGGCGATTTCAACAAGGCTTTGCGCCTTCGAATTCTCAAGTTCTGCCAATGTCATTGCATTAAACCTTTGGTTGTAGATTATACCATATTTTCGGCGTCAGCGGGCGGCAATTCTCGCCGCGAGCGCGGGCAGGTCGGGGTCTCTGGCCCCGCATGTTGCGAACGCCTCGAAATCGCCGAAGTGCGCGTCTATCCAGGCAAACGCCGCCTCGTGGCCGCTCACGGGCACGCAACGACCGACTTTGCGCGCCAAAGCGTCCGAATTGATCGAGCGGTCGGTCGTGCCGCCCGCGTCGTAGACCGGCAGAAGAAGAAGCCTGTCCTGGGGTCGTATCGTCTCGTTGAACATCTTCGCGAGGGCGTCCAGCATCTTTCTCAGCGGAGCATAGCCATGGGGACGCCACACCACGCACAGCCCGCCTTCGTGTCTCTCCGCGAGAGTCGTCCACATCGCCCTGATCTTTTCGGGATTGTGCGCGTAATCGTCGTACACCCGCTCGCCGTATTTCTGCAGCCTGCGCTCCACGCCGCCGAAGGTCGCAAGCGCGGCGCGCGCCTTGGCCTCGTCGCAGCCGAGCGCTTTGGCCATCTCGAGCGCGAGAAATGCGTTATTCCTGTTGTGCCGGCCGGGGACGGAAACGTCGGCCTCGCCGTAGACACGCCGCCCGTCGATCACGGGGCCGGAGCATCTCGCAGCGAACGCGTCGAAGACTTCGTCCATCTCCTCCTTGGAATAGTGGTCGGCGGAGGCGTTCGTGACGACTGCGGCGTATGGCGAAAAAGCCACTAGCGAGCGATCGCTCTCGTCCACTTCGGCAACCGCGTATTCACCGCGCCCGAAGCGGACAGCTCCTTCCCAGCCGGGCACGTTCGCGCCGTTTACGCACATGGGGTCAAGCCCGCATTCGGCGAGGATGTGGCCGAGCATGGCGGTCACGGTGGACTTGCCGCAGGTGCCGACGACCGCTACAAGCCTGTAGGGCGAAAGCGTCCGCGAAAGGGCTGCGGCGCGATGCGTAACGGGCACGCCGAGGCTCTTCGCCTTCACGAGGCCGGGATTGTCCGCCTCTATGGCGGTCGACACCACGACCTCGGCGACATCTGCGGAGACCCCGCTACCATCGTCGGGATAGCACCTCACGCCGATCGACTCAAGAAAGGCGATGTTCTTCGTGGCGAGATTGCGGTCGGCCCCAGTGACCTCGTCGCCCAGCTTCGCCATGGCGGTCGCGAGAGCGCTCATGCCTACGCCGCCGACTCCTATAAGATGGCGCTTCACGATTTCTTCTCACCCGCCGCCTTCATCTGAAGCCAAGCCTCTATGAAAGGCTGAATGTGCCCATCCATGACGCCGTTTACATCGCTGGTCTCGCATTCGGTGCGCAAATCCTTCACCATCGTGTAGGGGCAGAACACGTACGAACGTATCTGCGAGCCCCATCCGTTCTCCGATTTCGCCCCGTAGAAGCGGTCCATTTCGGCGCGTTTCTGGTCCTCGTAATACTCGTAGAGCTGGGCGCGAAGCATATTCATCGCCTTCTCTTTGTTCATGTGCTGCGAACGCTCCTTTTGGCACGCGACCACAAGCCCCGTGGGCAAATGGGTCAGACGGACTGCCGAATCGGTCTTGTTCACGTGCTGTCCGCCGGCGCCGCCCGAGCGGTAGGTGTCGATCCGAAGATCTTCGTCCTTGATCTCGACATCGATGTCGTCGTTGATTTCCGCCACGGTTTCCATCGAAGCGAAACTCGTCTGGCGGCGCTTGTTGGAATCGAACGGAGAAATGCGCACCAGACGGTGTATGCCGCGCTCCGCTTTGAGCATACCGAAGGCGTAGGGCCCCTCCACGCGGAAATACACATCCTTGAGCCCCGCTTCTTCGCCGGGCTGCTGGTCATACTCCTCGACCTTCCACCCCTGGCTCTCGGCGTAGCGGATGTACATTCTGTACAGCATCTGCACCCAGTCGCACGCCTCTGTTCCGCCCTGGCCGGCGTGGAGCTTCACAAACACGTTGCACTGGTCGAATTTACCTCCGAGAAGCGACTGCAGACGCAACCTGTGAAAGAACTCGTCCGCCTTGGCGCACTCGGCAAGAGTATCCTTCAGCGCGGTCTGCTGGGAGGCGCCCTCTTCCATCTCGGCCAGTTCGAGCATCACTCCGGCGTCTTCGACGGACTTCAAAAGCGAATCGTACGGCCCCACATAGGCGCGTTCGGCGTTCGTCGCCGATATCACTTCGCGCGCCTTGGTCTGGTTGTTCCAGAAATCAGCCCCGGCCTGCTGGGCCTCGAGATCCGCCAATCTGGCGCGTCTCTCTCCAATCTTGATATAGTCGGCCATCTCGCCGACACGGCGCTTGAGATCGTCGATGCGCTGACGAACCTCTTCGACCTCCAAAAGTTTTTCTTTCGTTTCTTCCGCCATTGAACCCCCTTACGCCTCCCGGCAAAAAAGAGAATCGTCCCCTTGTGGAGACGATCCTCTCTGTCGCACTTCGGCGGTTACTTGTCTTCCTTGGTCTCGACCTCGAATTCGGGCCGCTTGCCGCGATACCACCAGAGCATGATCGGCGTGGCAATGAACACCGACGAATAAGTGCCGGACACGACGCCTATCAGCATTACAAGGGCAAAATCGAATATCGAGCCGTCGCCGAAAGCGAAGAGCGCGAGCACGGCAAAGAACGTCGTCAACGAAGTTATGACGGTTCTCCCGAGGCACGCGTTTATCGACTCATTGCAGATCTCGCCGAACGTCGCGCGGCGGTCGTGGCGCAGCTTTTCGCGTATGCGGTCGAATACGACAACCGTATCGTTGACCGAGTAGCCGATGATCGTCAAAAGCGCGGTAATCACGATCAGCGAAACCTGACGGCCGCAGAGCGAGAAAAGACCGAGCGAAATCAACGCGTCATGCGCCAAGGCCACAAGGGCGCCAAGCCCGAAGCCGAACTGGAAGCGGAAACCGACGTAGAGAAGAATCGCCACAAGCGAGAAGAGAACCGCGTATGTACCGCTCTTCTTGAGATCGGCGCCGACCATGGACCCTACCTCGTCGACCGAAGCGGGCGATATTTCGGACTCGGGGAACTTCTCCTGGAGAAGTTTCGTGACATACGCGCCGACATCCTTGCCCTCAAGCGCGGAGCCCTTCTTCGTTTCGGCAGTCTCGCCAGTCTTAACGAGAAGCGTCGCATCGCCGACACCTTCCTGATACTGGATGACTGTCGCATTGTCAAAGGAATTGAGCGCGTCGCGGACGGCCGCCACCGAAGGCTTGGCCTCCTGCTTGAGATTGTAGACGATAGAGGTGCCGCCGGTAAGATCGACAGCGAGAACCGAAGCCGGATTGGCGAGCCCGCGAACCGCAAATATCAGCAGAGACACGGCGATAACAGCGAACGAAATGCCAACAGAATACTTCGTCAACTTCAAGAAGTCGAACTTGGGCTCCTTGAAGAATTGGCGCATCTTGAACGGAGTGGCGCGCGAAGAGTCGACAAGGTGGTCGAAAACAAGGCGCGTGACTACGACCGCCGTAAACATCGATATGACCACGCCCGCCGTGAGCGTAATCGCAAACCCGCGCACAGGGCCCGTACCAACGACAAAGAGGATTATGCCCGTGATTATCGTCGTGAGATTCGAGTCAAAAATCGCCGTGAACGCACGGCCGTAGCCGTTCTTGACGGCATCGCCCGCATTGCGGCCTGCGGCAAACTCTTCGCGGATGCGCTCGAAGATGAGCACATTGGCGTCGACAGCCATGCCGAGAGAAAGGACAAGACCGGCGATACCGGGCATCGTGAGAACGGGCAGCTGCATCGAACCGCCGCCGCCCATCGAAGGATCGTGCGCAAAAACGCCGAGAATGTTGGCGACGAACACGAGAGCCGTCGGCAGAAGCGCGATGTCAAGGAACAGCGCTATGTCGGCGACAAGGCCGGTCGCCCAATAATAGTAGAACATGAATAGCGCGACAAGGGCAAAGCCCAGCGCGGCCGCAACGATTCCCGCATGCTTCGCATCCTCGCCAACCGTAGGAGAAACCGATGTCTCAGCAAGAATCTTGAGCGGCGCGGGCAGCGCACCGGCATTGAGCTCGGCGGCCAGCTTATTGGCGGAAGCAGCGTCGAAACGACCCGTAATCTCACCGCGCGAACCGATCTCGCTGTTGATGACAGGCGCCGAAATCAAAGTCTCGTCAAGAATAATCGCCAACTGGCGACCGCGATCTGTCGGATTCTTGGGACCATGAGCCTTGTAGTTACGCGTGAGAGTGGAGAATATGCGCCCACCCTCCGCATTTAGGGTGAAGCCTATGGAAAGCTGACCGGACGTCGGATCGCGCTGAACCGCTGCCGAAATGAGAGACTCGCCGGTCAGCTCGGTCTTGCGGGCGACAAAGTTGGGCGAATAAGTGCCATCACCATTGTCCTCAAGCATGAAGCGATAGCGTGCATCAGGCGTCTCGAACGCCGCAAGACGGGCAGCATAACCTTTAGTCTTCGAAACCTCGGCCCAATTCTCGGCGCGAGCGTAGCCGTTACCGCTCTTCTTGTAGCCTTCAGGAGCGACATCCTTGGAAAGGAGCTTCGCGACAAGCTGATCGTTCTTGGGGTGGGTCAGGCGGAACTCAAGAAACGCGGCGCTCTGCAAGCTCGCTTTCGCTGCCTTGCGCACTTCTTCATCAACTCCGGGCAACTGAACGAGAAGCCTGTGGTCTTTCATACCTTGAATCACGGGCTCGTTGGTGCCCATCGCGTCGACACGGCGGCGAATAACCTGTATAATGCGTGAATCGCAATCTTTCAGGGTCTCTTGCATCTTCAACTCGACAGCGCCAGGAGTATTCGTTATCGCAGGATTCGCCGCAATAATCGTCTCGGCCAACTTGTCGGTATCGACGCCTAGCGTAAACGAAGTGCCGCCTTTCAGATCAAGACCAAAACGAAGCTTCTCTGCAGGAGGATTGCAGACATAGATAGACACTACTGCGATCAACGCCAGAACAAGCCATTTCCAAATATTATTGCGAACCGTTGTTTCTTTTGACATCTCTTTGCCCTTCTTATGGGAATTTTAACTGTGTATTGTATCAAATTTTACGCAACAAGTCCAGCGGGGCATATTCATTTTTTTATGTTGCGCGGGCTTCGAGCGCCAATAGCCGGGGGCCCGTTGCTGGGCCGGAACGATTGGCGCGGACTTCGAGCGCCAATAGCCGGGGGCCCCTTTTTCTTTTTCAGGAAAAGAAAAAGGGCCGGCGGCGTCCTACTCTCGCACGGGCGGGTCCCGCACTACCCTTGGCGATGAGGC
>ONWT01000034.1 GCA_900321575.1 uncultured Lentisphaerota bacterium
AACAAAGCGCGTCTCAATGCGTAGTGCGCCGTAGCTCGGCTTCAACGTCGCCAACCCATCACACTCACTCCGCTCCCAGGGGCGCGGTCAAGCTGCGCGATATGGTGATGCACATTTTTGTGTATTCTGCGGAGTAGGCATTTTCGTGGTCGCGCGTAGCGCCAAACGAATTTGAAAGCGGTTTAAGAGCGCGAAGCCAAAATACCAAGTACACGCATCTGAGAAAACAAAAGCGCGAGGCCAATGTTGTTGGCTCTCGCGCCTTCTCTCTCGTTATCTGCCTTGAGCTGGCGTTACTTCACTCTTACGCGGAAGAAGTATTTGTCTGGTATCTTGCCGTTGCCGTCTTTCGGCGGCTCTACCGAAACGCTGACTTTGCCATCGCTTGTGCGCTCAAGCGAGGCCGTCACACCAGATTCAGTAAACGCACTTTCCTCAAGTGTCGCCGCACCTGTAATGGCAAACACCTCGTCAAGTTCAGCCTCTTCGCCAATCGTAACACCGTCAATGCCGAAGTCGAACGCCATCTTGCCGGGTTCTTCTGCAACAGAGGAACCGGCTTCGAATGTGAAATCTTCTTTTGCAACCGCGCTCGGCTTTGCAATCAATCCCGGTGCGTCAAGCGCATACGCCAGCCATGCATTAGGCGAACCTTTCACGGCTCCGTGTTCAAGAGCCTTGTCATCAACCCATCCACGGTAGTTTTTATAGTTTCGCGTTGTGCCAAGCTTCGCTGCAAGCGTTTCATCAGCCGCGCCAGCCAACACTTCAGCAACGGTCTCACCGCTAACCATCTCAGGTATCGGGTCGCGCTCCCAATGAGCGAAGTAGGTCTTATTACACTCGATTTTGTCTGTCGCGCCAATTTGCGAGCCGCCCTCACTTTCAGTAAACCAGCCTTTGAAGAAATATCCTGTGCGCGTCGGTTCCGGCAATGCACCGATTTCTGTCCCCCAATTCTGTGTCCTGCTTGGCGCATCTCCTTCGCCACCGTTTAAATCAAAGGAAACCGTGTATTTGTTGAGCGTCCATTGTGCATAGAAAATCTTATTGGCAGAAACAGTTGTTGAGGCGGTTATCTTTGTGCCACCGCTCTTTGCTGTATACCATCCATTGAACGTCCCACCCGGACATGTAGGTGTTGGCAGAGTTCCAACTTTACTTCCATCCGTCACATAGCGGGTTGGTGCAGAAACGGTTCCAGATGTTGCATCAAAATCTATCGTCTTGAGGTATTTTATGTCTGCCCCTTGCCATTTACCTGGAATCGAGACACCCCAACCAGATGAACCTGGACGAACCCAAACGGTAGTTCCATTTCTGTTGTTCCAAGGGATAGAATGTTGCCCAACAGTCGGTGCATTCCTGTGAAATATAACTGTACTTGGACCATAACCGTAATATGCAGACCAGCATAACGCGTTATCAGCCAAGGTTAAATTCCCTGTTCCTTCTTCAAAAATCACTGTGCTAGGGCTGTATTCATGAAAGCATTTTCCTAAAGATGTTAGACTGCCAGGGAAGGACATAGTAGTAAATTTGCAATACATGAAAGCGCTGGAATCAATCGTTGTCACACCATTGGGCAAGACTAGCTCTTTTAAGTCGGTAAACGCTCCTGTGCCATTTGAGAACGCTCCATTGCATATTCTTACAACAGGATAACCACCAAGAGTCGCTGGCATAGTAAGTTTAGTAACTCCTGGCGGCGTCCCATTATACCAATCACCGTTATATTTATATTGGACTGCAATAATACCATTTTTTTCGTTTCCTAAAATGGCTTTGCCATTACTGACCGTATAATAATATCGCATTCCCCCGTCAGAGGTATATTGATATGCAGCCCAAGACGGCATAACTGTCATTGTAAAAGCCACTAATGCGGAGAAGAATTTTACGCTAGGTTTCATTTTTAAAGCACCTTTCGTGGTCGTTAGCGTTCAGGGAAATTAGGGTTTATATAGTAATGCCCGTTTTTCTCATATATAGCATCCGCCTGTTTCGCGATATCAATAGTATCTGCAATATCACAATCGAATGTTTCTATTCCTCTTGTTTTAGCAATGTAAGATTGAATCTCTCCAATAGAAGGATTAATACCAATTGAGTTAAAGTGCTTAATGGCATCGCATATGTCCGATGTGCTAATCATGATTGTGCTCCTTCTTGCGACTTGCCTTGTTTAAGGCACTCAACCCAAGTCGCAGTTAGAAGAGTGGCGTGCCTTTCGCTTCGCCACTTGGCAATCTGACACAAAAGAAAAACCTCTCTTTCGTATCTCGATGGAGGCTGTGAGAATTGCCTTGTTGGAAACACGAAGAGAGGTAAGCGCGTTGCGCTTCCTCTGCTAAGTGTCGTCCAACTTGAACTTCTCACATTCCCATCGACGACCGCTTTGCAGCGTTGCTGTCTCGCGGATTTCTCCCCGTGAGAACGAAGTCATTATACCAAAATTTCTGCGCAGACGCAATGACCCCAATCACGCAAGGTATTGCGCATAGTGCCACATCACTATGTTCCGTAGAAAATGCAAACCAATGCCACAACTCCTGCATTCGCGTTAGTAATCCGCTGACGCGCAGAGCTTTACAACTCTCCACTAGAAAGTTGTGGGTATCATACGCGGCCTAAGGGGAAACTTTTTCACAGACAACAACTGACTACGCGTGGTGGCTAATGGTGGATTACCCTTGCGGATTTTTAGGGGAAAATAGGGGTCTGCAAGGGAACGCACCTAGAAAAGCAAAAACGCATCTTGCCCGCGATAGTCGGGAAAATGCGTTTTGTTGTTGGTGGACCCGGCGGGACTTGAACCCACGACCCGGAGATTATGAGTCACCTGCTCTGACCGACTGAGCTACGGGTCCGCAAAACGGTGTGTATTATACCATAATCTTGCCTCGCAACACAACCCCCAACTTTCGGAATTGCGTTTTTTTGCGCCTGTGCAGCGGCGCTGGTTGCTTATATGGATAAAATATGGTATAATACGCGAAAAACATCTCAATCCTACATAAGAGAGGGAAGAAATGAAGATAAAGTTCGGCAATGTTGTTGAAAATATTGTTACGCGCAAGGAATTTCCTTTGAAGAAGGCGCAGAAGGTTCTGAAGAACAAGACGGTCGCCGTTTTGGGCTATGGCATCCAGGGGCCTGCACAGGCGCTGAATATGCGCGACAATGGCATCAACGTCATCGTCGGCCAGCGCAAGGGCAAGGGACCGAACTCCAGCTGGAACCGCGCGGTGAAAGACGGCTGGGTGCCCGGCAAGACGCTGTTCTCCATCGAGGAGGCCGCAGAGAAGGGCGATGTCATCATGCTCCTTACGTCCGACGGCTCCGTCGGCGAGGTGTGGAAGAAGATCGAAAAGTTTGTCACGGCTGGCAAGGCGCTCTATTTCAGCCACGGTTTCGCCTATGTCTACAACAAGCTGACCGGCGTCAAGCCCAGCGTCGGCGTGGATGTGATCATGGTCGCGCCCAAGGGTTCAGGCACGAATGTGCGCCGCAACTTCCTCAACGGCGCGGGAATCAACAGTTCGTATGCGGTCGCCCGCGACGCTACGGGCAAGGCGATGGATCTGACTCTCGCTATAGGTATTGCGATTGGCTCCGGCTATCTCTTCCCGACTACTTTCGAGAAAGAGGTCACGAGCGATCTCGTCGGCGAGCGCGGCATTCTGATGGGTGCGCTTTGCGGCGTTATGGAGGCGCAGTATTACACCCTCAGGGCCAACGGCCACAGCCCGAGCGAGGCGTTCAACGAGACTTGCGAGGAGCTGACCCAGTCGCTCGCCCGCCTTGTCGACGAGAATGGCATGGATTGGATGTACTCCAACTGCTCCCAGACCGCGCAGCATGGCGCGCTCAAGTGGCGCCCGATTTTCCGCAAGGTCACCGAGCCCGTGTTCAAGCGTCTGTACGCGTCTACGAAGAAGATGCAGGAGGCCCGCGAGGTGATTCGCGACACTGGCCGTGCGGACTACAAGGAATTCATGGCCAAGAAGCTGCAGGATATGCACGACAGCGAGATGTGGAAAGCCGGCGAGGCCGTCCGTTCGCTTCGTCCGCGCGAGAAGGCCAAGGCCAACGCCGCCACTGCGGCAGGCGTCCAGGGGCGCAAGGTCACCAAGTAAAACGCAGAGCGCTTGCACAGCACTGATATGAGATGAACGAAGGCGCGTTTTTCCAGGACCTCGCGATGCTCATGGCGGCCGCGGGTCTTGTGTCCGTAGTCTTCTCGAAGCTCAAATTCCCAAAGGTCGCCGGCTACATATTGGCCGGCGTCCTTTTGGGTAAATACACCTGGGGCGGCAGCTTCCTCGCCGACGAACAGTCTGTCCGTACCATCGGCCAGCTGGGTGTGGTTTTCCTGATGTTTACGATGGGGCTGAGCTTTTCGACGTCGCAGATGAAGCGCATTCGCGGCGTTGCGATGCCCGCGGCGCTCATCGACACTGTCGTGATGACGTGGGTCGGATATACTGTGGGCCGCCACTTTTTCGGGTGGGACTCCGTCCCCTCGCTCTTCCTCGGCGCGGCGATATGCGACTCCGCGACGACTATGCTCGCCAAGGTGATCGACGAAATCAAATGGGGCGACAGGCCTTTCGTCAAATATGCGCTGGGCACTTCGGTGTGCGAAGACATCGCGACGGTCGGCATACTTGCGCTTGTCACTGGTGTCGTCCATAGCGGCAAGCTGTCGTTTCTCGATGCGGGGGTCTCAATCGGCGGACTGTTCGTGTTCTTTCTCGTGGTCATCGTCATGGGGTTCGTGATCGTGCCGCGGCTGCTGAAGTCCGTCTCGGCGCGCCATGACAACGAAGCCTTGCTGCTGACGATATTGGGGTGCTGCTTTCTCGTTTCGTGGGTGGCGTTCAAGTTCAACTTCTCTCTCGCGCTTGGGGCGTTTCTCGTCGGCTTCGTAGGCGCGGCGAGCGACGTGCACCACAAGTTGGAAGAGGTCATGGAGCCGCTGAAGCTGATGTTCGCCGCCGTGTTCTTCGTGTCCATCGGCCTCTTGTTCGATCCTGTGTCATGCCTCAGGTATTGGCCTGCGATACTTTTCGTCTCGGCGATCGTCGTTTTCGGCAAGTTCCTCAACTGCGCGATAGGGGCGCTTTTCGGCGGCGAGAGCCTCAAGACAGCGATACAGATGGGCATGGGGCTCGCGCAGATCGGAGAGTTCGCCTTTCTGGTCGGCATGCTGTACGTCACGGTCACGGGCGACGCCGAAAGCCCGATGTTCAACATTGTCGTCGCCGTTTCGCTGATAACGACGCTGCTCAATCCGCTGATGATCAAGAGTTCCGAAGCGGTAAGCGATTGGGTCGTGGCGCATACGCCGAAGAGAGCCATGGCCGCGCTTGAGGCCTATCGCGCCTTCGTCGCCAAATACCATGGCGAGCGCAACGAGGCTCGCCTGAGCCGTCTGGTCAGGCAGTGCTTCATCCAGCTCGGCACGATAGCCGTGCTCAATTTTGCGATAGCGCTGATATTCTCCATACTCAACGGAAAGGACTGGTCGAATTTCTCCTGTTTCTTCGAGGCGCACAAGCGGATATTCTTCTGTCTTGTCGCGAACCTCTTCATCGTCTCGATGCTCGCCCCGGCCGTGAGAATCGCGCGGACCCTCGGCAATATACTGGCGACCGTCCTTACCGGCGCGGGCAACGCCAAATGGCAACAGGCCGTTCGCCATTTCGTCGGCCTGGTCGTTCAGATCGCCGTTGTTGCGCTTTTCTTCTGCGAGGCGATAATGATCAATGTGAACCTCACGCCGGACGAGGAATGGGCCAGATGGATGATCAATTGCGTGCTTCTTCTCGCCGCCGTGCTCGGCTGGAAGTCGTTCCAGAAAGCGGGTCGCCAGGCGGCCGCCAGATTCGACGAAGCGTTGACGGCGGACGAAAGGCGCGTCAAGCTGGGGGCGATGCTTACGTTCAAATTGCCTGAAGGCATAGTCCACAAACTGACTCTCGACATGAGCTCGCCTGCGATAGGCGGCACTGTCGTGTCGCTCAACATAAGGGCGAAGACAGGCGCGTCCGTCGTCTCGCTAGAACGCAACGGCGAGATGTTCCGCAATATCGGGCCCGAAACGGAGTTCAAGGTCGGCGATATACTCTACACTATCGGAGACGGTGCGCAGATCGCGGCGCTTAAGGACCTGCTGGGCATCACCGCTTGATTGCGCCGCAGCGAGGGTTTTATAATTAATCAGTCGTTCGAAAGCCGGAAAGCGATCTGGTCGAACATATCCTGCCAACGTATAGGCCAAAGCCTAGACGGCAACTCGGACTCGAGCGGGCTTTGTATGAACTCCGGCAACTCGGGAAGAAAATCGAACCCTGTTATCGTCTCAAGCTCGTCGATGGAAATCAAGTGGCGCGCGGCGTATGTTCCGTACGGCACGTCTTGCGGGAAGATGACCGCAAATGCGCGAACATCCATGCCTTCTTGCGCGACGACTATCTGGTAGAACTGCTCGGGCACATCGATATCGGTTCCGCTGATGGTCTCCGGATTCCCGGGCGAAGACACGCAACCGACAATAACCCAAATTTCGCCGTAGCGGGCAGTCCATAGCTGCGCGATCCGGTGTTCGACGTCTTTCCAGACTCCGCGATTGAGCTGCGGACGCTGAGGCGCAATGTTCGACATGAGGAACGTCTGCCTCTGTTCTTTGTCGCCGTAGCGCGTCTTTATGGCGAAGTTCGGCGCCATATGGCCGCGGTCATAGCCCGAATGCTCGTAGTCCGACGGTGAAGGGGAGGAGAATACATTCCTGTCTTTGCTGAAATTTGGGCGCGTCCCTACATCGTAGCGGGCTTCTTTCGCGACATGGTAGGCGCACCATACTGGATGGCGCAACTTCGGCGACCACCCTACGATGAATTCGCCGCGGTCAAGAGTTATTATGTCGTTCGGCGCAGGAGAGCCTGTCCGCCTTGGGGCGCCGGCAAACAAAACCTCCCCGGCAGGCGCTTCGACATCATATTCGTAGATCGCGTCGTGACCCGTCCAGCCGAACCCGTCGGTAATATCTCCAACGGCATTGCCCACGGAAAGCAGGGGGGCGGTCACAAACGACGGATAATCGGCGCACTTGCGCTCTATCCATCTGCGCGGGTGGTGAACGAACCAAACCGAGACGGCGGAGAACGCAACCGCCAAAACCAGTAGAACAATTCCGCTGCGAAGCGAGACTTTTCTGCTGTTGCGCTTGCTTTTTCTCCGCCGTTTGGCGCTCACAACCCGAGATCCCCAAGTTCGATGCGGATCGTACGGCTCTTCAGAGCCTTTTTCGCCGCATCGTCAAGAACCGCTTCTTCCTTGCGGACTATATTGTCCACTTCAGGTTTGGGCGGCGCGGGGACGATGAGTCTTGCGCCACAGGCAGGGCATTCGGTTTCTTCGCCGACCATGTCCTGCGTGGCTTCAAGCTCAGTTCGGCAGTTGCCGCAGAGAAAGCTTACAAAAGCTTCTTCGCTCATAGACCGAGCTTTGTCGCGCTGCGCCACGCGTAATAGTTGCGGAGTTTGAGCTTCGAGGCGGACTCTTCATCGCAGAAGATCCACGCATCGTTGTGCGCCTGCAGGGCGGAAGCGGTGCAGAACTGGCTCATACCGCCCTCGACCATGCCCTTGACCGCGTCGGCCTTGTTCTTGCCGAAAGCGAGAAGGATGATCTTCTTGGCCTCGCAAATCGTGCCTACGCCCATCGAGAGCGCCTGGGTGGGAACCTCGTTCTCCTTGCCCTTGAAGAAGAGACGCGCATTGTCCTTGATCGTCGAAGGGGTGAGGTAGACGACGCTCGTGCGGCTGTTGAGCGAAGTGCCTGGCTCGTTGAAGGCGATATGGCCGTCGGAGCCGATGCCGAGAACCTGAATGTCGATGCCGCCGGCCTTCTTGATCTGCTCCTCGTACTTGGCGCATTCCTTGACGGGATCTTTCGCCATGCCGTTGAGGACGTGCGTGTTCGAAAGCTTGATGTCGATCTTTTCGAACAGGTTCTTGTTCATGAAATAGCGGTAGCTCTGATCATGCGTACCCGGCAGGCCGACATACTCGTCGAGATTCCATGTTTTCACCTGCTTGTAGGAGACCTTTTTCGCTTTAACCGCCTTGGCCATCTCGTTGTACATCGGAACGGGCGTGGAGCCGGTCGCGAGGCCGAGAATGATTTTGGGGTTCTTCTGGACTGCAGCCGTGATTATGCCGGCCGCCAGTTTGGAAGCTTCCTCTTTTGTCTTGCAGATTACGATTTCCATGATTGGAGTATCCTTTCGATTTGATGATATTATACGCTAAATTTCAGTCTATGTAAAGAGGGGGTACCGATATCGGCTTTCTTGGCCCGACCGGCTCAGCCTCTGCGGGCGCGGCCTGCTGCGCGGCAGGCTCTTGCGGCTTGGCGGTCTCGGCGGCGGCGACTTCGGCATTGTCCTCTTCCGGCACGGTCATCGTGGCGCGATAGAGCGCCCGCGCGCCCGTGGCCAAGGCCCACAGCAATACGGCCGCGACGCCGGCCACTACGGCGATTCGCCATATTCTGCCGCCGTTCTCGGGCATGCCTTTTATTCCAGGATGGTCGGGCAGCGGGGCCGGCGGACGAAGCGGCGCCAGCCTTTTCGCGGGCGGCGCGGCCTGCGGAGCTTCTTCTTCGGGGGCCGCTTCTTCTTCGGGCGCGTCAAAAAGCGGAACGGCCTCTACCTTCTCCTGCGGCGGTTGCGGAGCCTGCGGCGGCGGAGAAGGTGGCTGCTGCGCCTCTTCGCTTGCTGCAGGCTCGGCGGCGGCAGGCTTTCGCACACGTATCGTCGCGAGGCGATCGCCGTTGAGTATCGCCATGTATTCGGCGATCATCGGCTTGGGGTCGAGCCCGACAGCCTCGCAGTAGAGTTTCACGAAGCCTCTGCCGTAGATGGGCGCGGCTATGCGCGAGAAGTTTTCGTTTTCCAGATCTTCCACCCTCTGGTGCATGAGGTGAGTAATATCCGCAAGCTGCGCTATGGTGTAGCCTTTCGCTTCGCGTGCTTCGCGTAGTGTCTTGCCGAATTCAATCATTATGTCTCCTCCGTCTCTGTAGTCTCGGTGCTGCTGAACAAATCCGCCTCGCCGTCGCCCGCGTCTTCGCCCGCGGCCTGCGCGCCCGCGCCGTCTCCAGTGCCGTTGAATATCGCGAGCAGCTGATCTTGGTCGAGCAATATGTCGCGCGGGCCCGCCCCCTTTTGCGGACCTATCACGCCCGCGTCCTCCAGCTTGTCGCAGAGCTTCGCCGCGTGGTTGTAGCCGATGCCGAGCCTGCGCTGGAAGTGCGACGTGGAGGCGCGCTTCGTGTTGATGATGCATTCCAGCGCGCGCTTGTAGAGGTCGGCGTCTTCGGCCGCCTTGACCGTCTCGCGCGAGCTTGGCGCCTCTGCGCCGCCCTGCTGGTTGTCGGGGTCGTCTTCGTTGGACGCGAAGGGGTCGTCGATCGACGCCTCCTTGACGCGGCCGAGCTTCTTCGCGAACGTGTCGTCGAACTGCACGTCGGCGTGCTGCTCGATGAACTCCGTGATGCGCGCGATTTCCGGGTCGCTTATCCACGCGCCTTGCGCGCGGATCAACAGGCCGTCCTTCGTCTTGAAGAGCATGTCGCCCTTGCCGATCAGGTTTTCGGCCCCCGTGTCGTCGAGAATCGTGCGCGAGTCGATGGATGTCGCCGTCTTGAACGCCACGCGCCCGGGGATGTTGGCCTTGATGGTGCCGGTGATGATCTTCGCGTCGGGACGCTGCGTCGCGAGAATCAGGTGTATTCCCGCCGCGCGGGCCTTTGCCGTCAGACGCGATATGTCGGGCGTGACTTCTTTCGACGCCGCCATCATGAGGTCGGCCACTTCGTCGATTATGATCACGATATACGGCACAGTTCTCGGTATGTCGGAGTTTATCGTGTCGTCGGAACCGAACATGTCGGTCTGCGTGAAAGTCTGGCGATGGTTGAAGTCGTAGATGTTTCTCACCCTTGCGCGTGCGAACATCTTGAGGCGCTTCTCCATCTCGGCCACGGCCCAGTGGAGCGCGAAGACGACCTTGCGGTTGTCTGTGATCACGGGCACGAGAAGGTGGGGGATGGACGCGTATGACGTGAACTCGACGCTCTTTGGGTCCACCATTATCAGCTTGAGCTGCTCGGGCGTGCGCGTCATGAGAAGCCCGTTTATGAGCGAGTTGAGGCACACCGACTTGCCTTGGCCCGTCGCGCCCGCGACGAGCATGTGCGGCATCGAGGCGAGGTCTGCGACAAGCTCCTTGCCCGCGGCGTCCTTGCCGAACAGCAGCGGCAGCTCGGCGTGCGAGTTGCGCCACGCGTCCGACTCGAATATCTCGCGGAAGCTTATGCCCACCGCCTTTCTGTTGGGCACCTCTATGCCCACGAGATCTTCGCCGGGTATGGGGGCTTCAATACGCAGGCTCTTGGCGTGTAGCGCGCCCATCAGATTGTCCGAAAGGCTGGTCACCGCGCTGTAGCGCGTACCCGGCGCGAGCGCGACCTTGTATTTCGTCACTACGGGACCCTGCACCGTGTCGCTCAGCGTGGCGTCGATGCCGAATATCTTGAGCGTCTTCACGAGCCTGTCGCTCATCTCGCTCACGTCGCCATGGTCGGCGGTCGATTTCGGCACGGGATTGAGCAGGCTCAGCGGCGGCAGCACGTAAGGCCCCTTGTCGCTCTGCGGCGCCTCTTCGCCTCTCTCCGCCCCGGTCGCCTTCGCCGGCAAAGGAGCCGCAGCCGGTCTCTCCCTGGCCTGTTCCCTCGCCATCTCCCTCGCCTGCTCTTTCGCGAGGCGCTTTTCCTCTTTCGCGCGGAGCTTCTCTTCCCTGATGCGCATCTTTTCCTCTTCGCGCTGCCGCTTCGCCGCCTCTTTGGCCTGTAGCGCCGCGAGATATCTCTCCTGCTCGGCGGCGTTTTCGGCCGCATCCTCTGCCGTCTCCGCGCGGGAGCCCTTCGCGCCGGAGAGGGTCCAGCGCAGTATCGCCGCAAAGAACGCCGCGAGGTTGGCGACGCCGACGATGCAGACCAGCGACACCGCGAGCAGTATCACCATCAGCACGGTCGCGCCGAAGTCGCCGATGAGCGGCGAGAGGAAGCGCGTCATTATGAGATAGCCGGCGACTCCGCCAGCGCACGCAATGTTGAGCGAGGCGAGGAGCGAGTCAATACCGGGCGCATGGCCCTGCGCGGTCTGCATGAGGCACGCCACGCTGGCGACAAGCGCGATGAGCCATAGCTTGCGCATGCCCGAATGGAGCCGCCGCCCCGTGATGCGGCAAAGCCCGGCGACGATGCATAGAGCCGGCACGACCCATACCGCAAGACCGATCGCCGAATAGCCGACATAGGCGAAGCCGTCGCCGAGGGCGCCGATCCAATTGCTGCTGGGCCGCGGCGGCGTCTGCAGCGCGCCGATCGCGTGCCAGTCGTACGTCATCAGCGCGACGAGGGGAAACAGGGAAACCGGAAACAGCAGCCAGCCTAGTGCGTGCCGTTCGGACTTCTTCTTATCTGTACTGGAAGAGCTGTCTGTCATTATTGTTGTTGTAGTAGTATACGTCGCCCGTCTTGAGGGAATGGTACAGTATTATCGCTATGAAAAGCGCGAGAAGCTTGAGCCCCCAATTCTCGGTGAGCAGCTTCAGGACGCCGTGCATGAACGCGACTATGGAGCTTTGTTTTCCGCTCATTGTTTCGCCTCCGTTTTCGCCGCCTCCTCGGCCGCCTTGGCCGCACGCTTGGCGCGCTTCGCCTGGCTGGCCTTCCGCCGCGCCTGCGCCCAGTCGTAGACGCGCGCCGCAAAACTCGCGCCGACTTCTCCTTCGCGCATGGCCTTGCCGACCCAGCGCCTCAACGCCGCTTCGCGCATGTCGCCGTAATAGCGGAAGAGCCTGCCGTTGTGCGCCACCGAGACGGCGCCCGTCTCTTCCGACACAACCACGACCAGCGCGTCGGTCTCTTCCGAGAGCCCCACGGCCGCCCTGTGGCGCATGCCGCTCGAGAGCAGATCGGGATTGTTCGAGACGGGGAATATGCAGTGCGCGGACGAAATGCGCCCGTAGCGCATCGTAAGCCCGCCGTCATGGAGCGGCAGCGGCGGCGTGAAGATACTCTGCACGAGCTCGCGCGAGAACATGGAGTCGAGCCTGACCCCCGTCGCCTCGTAGCTCCGCAGCGAGATTCCGCGTTCGAAGGCGATCAGCGCGCCGATCTTCTTGTCGGCGAGCGCCAGAAGAGTGGCGACCACGAACTCGGGCTCGGCCGCGCCGCCGGCCGCGTATTTGGGCCGGTCGAAGGTGCCGAACGCGCCGACTGTCGCGAGTATGCGGCGTATCTCGGGCTGGAATATGACAACCGTCGAAAGCGCGAGGTAGATGAGAATCCACTGCACTATGCGGGAGAGCACGTCGAAATGCAGCACGAACGTGAACAGCGCCGATAGAGCGGCCAGAAGCCCCACGCCGAGGAGGGCCTGCCCGAAACGCGAGCCCTTGGCACTTTTCAGTATCGCGTAGATCGCGAAGTAGAGTATCGCGATCTGCACAACGGCCGACATGTTCACATTGTCGATCATGATTCACCCCCATCGGCCGAAGCCTCTTCGTCCAGCCCCAGAAGACTGCGCACTTCGGCGCCATCCATGGTCTCTTTCTCGATAAGGGTCGTGGCGAGCTTTTCGAGCTTGTCCTTGTTCTCGACGATCAGCTTCTCCGCGCGCTTGAAGGCGCTCTCGACGAGGCGCGTGACCTCGGCGTCGATTTCGCGGCTCGTCTCTTCGCTGAAGGCCGGCGGCAGAGGCTCGGCCGTCCACCTGCTCTCTTCCGCGAACGACTGGAAGCCGAACTTCTCGCTCATTCCGTAGCGGCAGACCATCTGGCGCGCGATCTCCGTCGTCTGCTGTATGTCCATCGCCGCTCCGGTCGAAAGGTCTCCCGTGAACATCTTTTCGGCGATGCGTCCGCCGCAGCAGACGACCATCTGGTCGAGGAAGTAGTTCATCGAGCGGTTCAGCACGTCCTTCTCGGGCAGGGACATCGTGGCCCCGAGGGCGCGGCCGCGGGGAATGATCGTGACCTTGTGGAGAGGGTCGGCGTGCTTCACGAGCAGCTGCAGCAGCGCATGGCCCGCCTCGTGCCAGGCCGTGGTCTCGCGCTCCTTCTGCGAATAGCCCGCGCTCTTTCTCTCGCGTCCCCACAGAACCTTGTCGCGCGCCTCTTCGAGCGTCGCCATGTCGACAGCCTCCAGCTTCTTCCGGACGGCGAGAAGTGCCGCCTCGTTCAGGAGGTTCGCCAGATCCGCGCCCGAGAAGCCTGGCGTGCCGCGCGCGATTTGCGTAAGGTCGGTGCCCTCCGCGAACTTGATCTTCTTGCCGTGCAGCTTCAGTATCTCGGTGCGCCCCTTGAGGGTGGGCAGCTCGACGACGACCTGGCGGTCGAACCGCCCTGGACGCAGAAGCGCGGCGTCGAGCGTGTCGGGACGGTTCGTCGCGGCGATCACTATCACGCCTTCGTTCGCGTCAAACCCGTCCATCTCCACCAGCATCGTGTTGAGTGTCTGCTCGTAGGCGTGGTTGCCGCCGATCGCGCCCGCCCCCGTGCGCTTCATGCCGATGGAATCTATCTCGTCGATGAAGACTATGCACGGCGCTCGCTTTTTCGCCTCGGCGAACATGTCGCGCATTCTGCTCGCGCCAACGCCGACGAACATCTCTTCAAAGTCGCTGCCGCTCATCGCGAAGAAGGGCACGTTGGCCTCGCCGGCGATCGCCTTGGCGAGAAGGGTCTTGCCCGTGCCAGGGGGGCCGACCAGCAGGACGCCTTTGGGTATTCGCCCGCCGAGCTTCTTGAACGCCGCCGGCTCTTTCAGGAACTCGACGATCTCCTGCACCTCTTCGCGCGCCTCGTCGATACCCGCGACATCCGAAAACGTCACTTTCTTCGAGTCCGCCTGGACGTTCAGTATCTTCGCCTTGGACTTGCCGAAATTGAACGGCCCTCCCTCGCCCCCGACCTTGCGGTAGAAGAACCAATACATGAGCCCCATCATACCCACGAAGAAGAGCGTCTGCATGATGAAGGGCGATATCGCGCTCTTGTGCTCGCGAACCTCGACATTGAGCTGCGCCGCGAGAAGATCGTTCATAAGCTGCTCGTTCTCGCCGGGCACCAGACGCACCACATAACGCGTCTTCACCGGATTGCCCTTTTCGTCGAGCTCGTCGGTCTCGAGCTCGCCGGTCAAATACGTCTCGCCTTCTTCGCGATCGAGATGGCGCACGACAGGATCGACGATCTTGCCCTCGTCGATGGCTTTGTAGAATTCAAGCTGGGTCAGACTGCGGGAACGGGAAGGGTTCGGATTCGCTCGGTACATGGAATAGAACACGGCCGCGACAAGCGCGATCGTGAGCCACGAGCGAATGGCATTGTTCTTTATTTTTGGCATATGGTATATTATACCATATTCAGCGACCTTGTGCATAGGGGGCGAGCCGCTTTTGCCGAGCTTGTGCCGAGTTGGCTTTACCCTCGGGAGCAGGGGTCTTTTACCCCTACGGGTAGAGGGTGTTTACCCCTAGGGGTAGAGCATCGCTGGTCCTAGGGGTAAAAGGGCGTTACTCCTAGGGGTAAAAGGGTGCTGCTCCCAGGGGGGGCGGAATGGCGCGAAGATTTGGCGCAATGCATAGCCGCCTAGAACGGCATCGAGTCGTCGGCTTCTTCGTGCTCATCCCTTTCGGGAGGGTTTTCCGGAGGCTTTGACAGCGCTCTCCGCCATTCCTGCCTATGCTCATCCTCAGCTCGATTTTTTCTGAATTCCAGAATCGCTTCGGTGTCGGGAATCGTTTGCCGATGGCTTTTGCCTTTGAATTCTATTACCCGCACAAGCGTATGCATGCGGTCGATCGTGCGTGCGCCATAGCGCTCCAGAAGCTGGTCTGCAGTCAGGTTTGTCGTAAAGTGGGTGCGGCGTGCCGCCTTGAGCCGCAAGTCCACAAGCCATGGCACAAGTTCAAACTTTCTGCCCCAGTCGTTTGCAACGACTTCGACTCCTATATCGTCAAAGAGAACTTCTTGCCTATACAGCCCGTCAACTTCGTCTTTGATGTCGTTAAAGGCCATTCCAATCGTTTTGCTCATGCGATATATCTCGGGGTTGCTTTTCGTCTGCTCAATACACACCGCCAAGATACGATCGGTTGGCTCCATGGCCTTGAAGAGTGTTTTGAAGAAGAATGTCTTGCCGGTGCCGACATCGCCGAGCAGCAGCAGTCCGTACCCAGACATGTATGCCTCCAAGGCTTTGAGGGATGTTTTGGTGTGTATGTAGCCTAAATCGGCCATTTTCCCTGCAATAAACTCAAATTCTTCTTGGGTGAATGGCTCGGTCTTGATTTCCTTCGGCGGTCGCTCGAGCTTCTTCAGCAGTTCGTCGTAGTTGATGCTCATTTGTCGTCTCCTTGCTTAAGAGGGTTGATGTAGTTTTGCTGTTGATGTATGGCGCCGATATGGCTAGCGGCCTTCTTGGACTCAAGGAGCTTGAAGCGCTCATCGTTTTCATGCCACTTTACCAGGAGAGATCGGAGGTTTCTGCGTGTTACGGGTACTCCTCGGGTGGTGTGCCAACCGGCCTTTTCGAAGCTTGCCCACCAATTGCGGCAATACTCCTCGGATATGCCTGTTTCATTACCGACAGCAACAACTTCGCCTAGGGCAATTGG
>ONWT01000036.1 GCA_900321575.1 uncultured Lentisphaerota bacterium
GCGCGCCCGCGAAGCCGGGTCGAGCGCGGCGGTCTCCGCCTCCGCGTCGGTGCAGCCGGTCGCCTGCTGGTAGATGTTCGCGACGCGTGCGAGCTTCGGCAGTTCGGAGGCGGAGTAACCCATGGAATGGGCCCTCTCGGCGCTCGCGCCGCCAGTGAACTTGCCGCCGCCGAGCGAGTCTATGGCAATCCGCACGAGGTTGATGCGCCGCGCCGTGAGGGGCTTGCCCTTCCCGAAATCCTCGAGTTTCATGTTGTCGCGCACGATGTCCGGAATGAACTTCTCGCCGCCGAACATGTCCGCGACCGCCTTGCGGAACAAATCCCGCACCTGGTCGTTCGCCGTCTTCATCGCAGAAGTGCGCATAAACGACGCGAACATGCCCGCGTAGTCGCCCTTCACCATCCCCGAGAAGCGCGCTACGGTATCTGCCGCATTCTTCTCGTACGCTCTGTTTGCAAAATCCACAAACTTCTGAAAATTTGCGCTATAGTTCGAATTTATTGGAGCTGGCATTGTTTTATCCTCCTAGTTTGTTTCTTGTTGCAGTTATGTCAAGACTTCGCATTGTATACACACAAGATGCAAAAAGGTTACACGCCATTACAGCCGCAACACATTTCGCACCAGTCAATCCACCAAAATTATAGCATAAACCATCAAGTTTAGACAAGGGGCGATATTCACATTTTCACGCCGCAACATCCTATCGTGCTGGAGGACTGTTTTTTGGTATAATACAGCCATGAATCTTGAAAGCACGATAGCGGGATTGTGGTATCCTGGCACAGCACCGGAAATCCGCGCCATGGCGGACGCATGGAAGCGCACATTTCCAGACGTAGCGCCAACGGCGCCAAAACGCCCCAATGTGCTCATCCTTCCGCACGCAGGCTGGGCGTATTCCGGCGAGATTGCGTGGGCGGCTGTCAGAACCGTCGTTGGCGGGGGCTTCAGACGAGTCGTCGTCCTCGCGCCGAGCCACCGCGCATGGATCGAAAACCGTCTTGTCGCGCCCGTGGCGGACACCGTCTCCACGCCGCTCGGCGCCATCGCCGTCGATCGCGACTGGCTCGACCGTCTCTCGCTCGTCGCCCCGGTCGAAAAAAGCGACAGCATTCACCGAAACGAGCACTCCGCGCAGATCGAATATCCCCTTTTGCAGCTCGCCCTGGGCGACGCGTTCAAGATTGTCCCCCTTGTCATGGGCGGATTCGGCGCGGACCAGTTTGGCATGTGCGTCCGCGCGCTTTCGCGGCTTATGGACGCCGAAACCCTGCTCGTGATTTCGTCCGACTTCACGCACTACGGCGAAGACTTCTCCTATACCCCGTTCGGCACGGGCGGCGGCGAAGACATCAGGGAAAAAATCGCCGCACGCGACGCCGAAGCCCTCTCGTCGATCTGCAAATGCGACGCGGCCGGCTTCGCCTCATTCGTGAAGGAATCCGGCGCGACTATCTGCGGATACGTCCCGATCGAACTCGCGCTTCGGGCTTTTCCGCCCAATACCGCGCCTTCGCTCGTGCGGTATGCGACATCAGGCGACGCCGACAGGGATTTTAGGCGCTTCGTATGCTACGCCGCCGTGACCGCCTATGCCGACTGGCCCGGCGACACCGCCATGGTGCTTGATGCGCAAACGCGGAATTTTCTGCTGCGCGTCGCCCGCCAATCGCTGGAGCACGCGGTCAAATCGCCGGGCGCGCGTTTTGGGCTTTCCGAGCCGCCTCCTGCCGCGGCCCTCGCGAAAATGGGCGCTTTCGTGACGCTGAACGACAAAACGACAGGCAGACTGCGAGGCTGCATAGGCGAAATCCTGCCGATGCGTCCGCTTGTCGAGGCCGTCGCCGCGCGTGCAGCGGACGCCGCCTTGAACGATTCCCGCTTCAATCCCGTTTCAGAGCACGAACTGGATTCGCTGCGCGTCGAGATTTCGGCTCTCACACCGCCCAAGCCGGTCGCCTCGTGGCGCGAAATCGTGCTTGGCCGCGACGGGATGGCGCTCGAAAAGAACGGACACTTCGCCGTTTTTCTGCCGCAAGTCGCTCCCGAGCAAGGATGGGACCTGCCGACGACGCTGTCGTATCTCGCGCAAAAGGCCGGTCTTTCGCCGGACGACTGGCGCGACGGCGCGGCGTTCGAAACATTCCGTGCGGAGGTGTTTCACGAGTGACGCAGTCTTGCGTCCGTCACAGCAGCTCCATCGCAAGCGCAATCACAGGCGGCATCGTGATTATGCTTATCAGCGTTGTGCCGCTCACCAGTCCGACCGAAAGATCGACATCGCGCCCAAACTTCGCCGCGAACATCGACACCAGCGCCGCCACGGGGGCGGACGCCGCGATTACCAGCGCTATCATCATCTCGCGCGGCAGGCGGGTTCTGAACATATGGAGAAGCGCAATCATCGCGACGGGATAGGCGACCAGCCTCACGAATGCCGCGAGATAGGCGGCAGGCGTCCTCGCCACGCGGCGAAAATCCGCCCCCGCGAGATAGAAGCCGATCACAAGCATCGCAAGCGGTGTGTTGAGGTCCGCAAGAAGGCTCACCGGCGTGCGAACCACCTCAGGCAGCGTCTTCGAGAGAAGAAAGAGCGGCAACCCCGCCGCGACCCCTATGGTGCCCGGATTCAGGATCATCGGCCTTATCGAAGATACGCCCTTGCCATGTCCGCCCATCTCGCGCAGGCCCCAGCTCCAAAAGAACACGTTGAACATGACGACATACACCACACCGTAGAATACGCCCTCCGCGCCGAGTATGGCCTGTTCGAGAGGAATGCCCATGAAGCCAGCGTTGGAGAAAACCATAGAAAGCCGCAGCACGGGACGCGACATTCCGTCGCCGAACGCAAACGCCCTCGCCGCCAACACAAGTGCCGCGTGTGCGGCAAACGCGACAAACGCCGCCCACGCGAAGCCCTGCATCATCTCCGGGGCGAAGGGACGCTGGAAAACGTCTACTATAAGGCAAGGCGTCACTACAAGAATAAGGATGTTTACGATACCCTTGATCGCCGCCTCGTCCACAAGACGGAATCGCCTGCATAGCGCCCCCACGCCCATCAGGGCGAAAAGCACGCCAACCTGCGTAGCAACTGTAATCAGATTCTGCATTTCAATATGACCGGAATGTCAAACGAGGCCATTTCCGACCCGAAACGAGGCTCGTTTTACCCCGAAACGAGGCTCGTTTTGCCTCGCAGCAAGAAAGCAATTGATGCGTATCATACATTCGCTCCTTTTGGTCTTTTCATCTTAATGGCGCATATTATCCCATATTTTGTCCGAATACTCAATAGCCTGACACAAGGGAGTTCCTCCAAGCCGAAAGACGCCGAGACCGAGCAACCGAAGACCCAATAAACACTTTCCGCACCATATTTGCACGTCTGCAAATATGGTGCGGAATACACTTCGCCGTTATTTGCCGGACTATTCGCCGAAGTCGACGCGGAAGAACTGCTGCTCGGCCTCGGTCGGGGCTTCGACAGTCATCTCGACTTTGACCGCGCTCTTCTTCTTCGTAATCGTCGGCGCGACAGGCGTCGTCACATCATCCACCTCTTCGCCTCGATAAACATTTATCTGCCCATCCGCAACACCAGTGCCGGACGCATCGTTGTCGATCTCGCCCCAGGCCGTGATCTTCCACGTGTTGCCATCGCCTTTCTCGAACTTCGTCGTGACCGATTCGCCGCCCGACGCAAACTCCGGCGCATCAACTGCCGCACCGCCGCCAATGCCTGACACCGAAACGCCGTTTATCGTTACCGTCGCGCCGCCGGGAATCGTCACCCTGTACGTAGTCACACCCCCGATTTCGTCGCCATCCGCCGCCGTCCAATCATCCGTCAATAGCGAGAGATCGACAACTTTCTTGAAGGTTGCAGTATAAGTAGTGTTGCTTATGGCAGACTCAATTGTTGGCGACCAGCCCGTGAAGATATAACGATAAGGAGATTCTGCCGTCTTTTCCTGATCTGCATA
>ONWT01000033.1 GCA_900321575.1 uncultured Lentisphaerota bacterium
GAGGGCGAGTCGGACACGCTGAAGCGGTGGTTCTCGAAGATTCCCCCTGGTCTCGATGTCCTCGTCACACACTCGCCGCCTCGCATACCGGGAAGCGACGTCGACCGTTCGCTCCAGACGGACTCCGAGCATTTCGGCTCGTCGGAGCTGACCGAGGCTATCGTCAAGAAGTGCCCGCGACTCGTCTTTTGCGGACATATCCACACGGGCGAGCATGGTGGCGTCGATTTCGACGGAAGCCGCATCTACAACGTCTCGCGTCTCGACGAACGCTACGAGATAGCCTATGAACCGACATGGGTGGAGGTGTAAACCGTATGGGCAAGACATACACAGATTTCTTGCAGCTGTCCAAAGGGATGTTCAAGAAGAGTGACCCTGTGATGGTATCCAGAAAGGGATCAATGCGGCAACTTCCAAGTAAGAACGCGACGTTTATACACAGCAATGGAAGTGTCAAAGTTATTGTCAACGAAAATGGTACTGTCGTTATGGCGATGCCGCAATAGAAAGGAATATAGCCAATGATAAAATTTGTAGGCGATAATGGTCGTATTGAAATTGATGCCCTTGACTATCAGGATGTGTCTGCAGCAAACTGTGATGATAGGAATTGGCTGACATGCAGAATCTTGGCTTGCCTTGGGGATTTTAGATTTACCGCTAATTGTGCGATACAAACGTATGACATTCAAAATCTCTACGATCTGTTTAAATGCAAAAGCCAGTCTTTTTCATGGTCGTTCCCAGAAGATGATATTGTAATTGAGCTTTGCGTGGACGACGGAACCCTGAAGAGTGTAAGGCTTGTATTCCGCCATAAAATTGCGGCGGAGGAAATGTCGTGTTCGTGTACTGTTTCAACGCAAATGCCGTGCCGTGATATCCTTGACGATATCGAAGAACTGATGGTGGAATTCCCTGTCTTACAATGAAAGAGGGAAGGACATTTATTCAGGCCATGACCAAGCATCGTCATCGACATCGTTCACCCCAGGCGGAAATCCTTTACGGCAAGGGGAGAAGTTTCATGGTTCAGCATTTATCACATATTCAGAACGGTGACTCCAGGAAGGGGCGCAGTTGAAGAGTGCGGCGAGTTTTGGTATAATACTCTTCAAACGAAAGGAAAAGATTGTAATGTCAGTTTTCATCGGTTTTCTGTATGTAGTCGAGGTTGTCGCGTGCCTTCTGCTCGCCATGGTTGTCATGATTCAGAAGCCCAAGGAGGGCGGCTTGGGCGGCGCGATCGGCGGCGGTATGCTTGAGGCGTCTCTCGGCGCCGACGCAGGCAATGTGCTCATAAAGACCATGGCGATTCTCGGCGCGGTGTTTCTCATCAATACTCTTGTTCTCGCACGTCTTACGTCGACTGTCCATTCGAAGTCGCTGATGGCGGGCGAAGCCGAGGTTGCGCCGCAGGCTGAGCAGGCGCCTGCCTTGCCGATGTCCGAGCCGGCGATTCCCGAAGCGCTTCCCGCCTTGCCTGAAGAGGCTCCCGCAGCGCTGCCCGAAGAGGCTCCCGCAGCGCTGCCCGAGGTGCCTGCCGAGCCGGTGGCTGCTTCGGCCGCAGAGTGAGTCGAGAAATGAAGGTTCTTGTAACAGGCGGCTCCGGATTTCTCGGAATAAACCTGATACGTCTCCTTCGCGCGAAAGGCGTGGAGGAGATTCGCGTTCTTGACATTGCCGATTTCGATTATCCCGAAAAGTCCGAACCGTGGCTGAAGTTCACGCTTGGCGATGTCAGGGATGTCGCGGCGGTCGAAGCCGTGACCGAGGGGTGCGACATAGTGGTGCATTGCGCCGCGGCGCTGCCGCTATATTCCGAGGAAGACATCAGGACGACAGAGGTGGACGGGTGCCGCAACGTTCTCGCCGCCGCCAGAAAATTCAAGCTCGACAGGATGGTGCAGATTTCGTCCACTGCGGTGTATGGAGTGCCCAAGAAGCATCCAATATACGAGACGGATCCTCTGATCGGCGTGGGGCCGTATGGTCAGGCGAAGATTGACGCGGAGAACATATGCCGCGAGGCGATGCGCGATGGGTATTGCGTCAGTATAATACGTCCCAAAAGTTTTATCGGCCCCGAGCGGCTTGGCGTTTTCGCGCTCTTTTACGATTGGGCCTATACGGGACACGGCTTCCCGATGATCGGCAGCGGTGAGAACCGCTACCAGCTCATGGATGTGGACGATCTCGACGAGGCTATCTGGTCCGCGATGACGTTGCCGCGCGATGTGGTCGCGACCGAGTTCAACATCGGCGCGAAAGAGTTCACGACAATGAAAGAGGACTATCAGGCGGTGCTCGACAGGGCCGGCCACGGCAAGAAGATACGCGCCATGCCGGTAAAGCCGCTGGTGTTCATTTTGCGCATACTCGAGAAACTGCATCTTTCGCCGCTTTATCCATGGGTCTACGAGACGGCCTCGACCGATTCGTTCGTCTCGACGGAAAAGGCGGAGAAGCTTCTCGGGTACAGGCCCAGATATTCCAACAAACAGGCTCTTGTGCGCAATTACGACTGGTATGTGGCGCATCTAAAGGAGTTCGCCGGCAAGTCCGGCGTAAGCCATCGCGTGCCGTGGAAGCAGGGCATGCTGGCGCTAGCGAAAATGTTCTTCTGAAATTGAATTCTACAAGAAAGGAAAGACCGCAATGGCTCTGAATATCGTAACAAAAATAGACAATCGCGTAGCGGTGAAGAATGTGCTGATGAGCGTCAGCGACAAGACGGGGCTTGAGGAATTCGTGCCTGCGTTGGTAAAGGCATGCCCAGGGGTGAAGATATATTCGACAGGCGGCACTTACGTCAAGGTCAAGGAGATACTCGGCGATGAGGCCGACAAGACGCTCGTCGCGGTTTCGGACTATACGGGCCAGCCTGAAATGCAGGGCGGTCTCGTGAAGACGCTTGATTTCAAGATCTACCTCGGGTTGCTTTCGGAGACTTACAACGATGCCCACCAGGCGGACCTGAAGAGACTCTCCGCGCTGCCGATCGACATGGTGGTCGTGAACCTCTATCCATTCAGGCAGACGGTCGCGAAAGATGGCGTGACGCCCGAGATGGCGCGCACGAACATCGACATCGGCGGGCCTTGCATGGTTCGCGCAAGTGCTAAGAACTATCTGCGCGTGGCGTCGGTGACGGATCCGCTCGACTACGCGAACATCGCGAACGAGTTGGCGGACCACGGCGGCACTATCGGTCTCGATACGCGCTTCCGTCTGATGAAGAAGGCTTTTGCCCATACGGCGGAATACGACACGGCGATCGCGAAATTCTTCACGACCAGGACTTGGGAGGAAGTCGATCGCACCTATACGAAAGCAGACGAGAAATGAAAAAGTTCCTTAGCGCAAATGAAGCGGTGGCGCATGCCGCGGCTCAGGCTGGCTGCCGCGTGGCTTCGGCATATCCTGGCACGCCCTCTACTGAGATACTCGAGAACATCGCAAAGTTCAAAGACACCGTAAAGTGCGAGTGGGCCGTCAACGAGAAGGTCGCCATGGAGACGGCAATCGGCGCCTCGATGGCCGGCGGAAGGGCCCTTACCGCGATGAAGCATGTGGGGCTCAATGTCGCGATGGATCCTCTAATGACTTTTACCTACGTGGGCGCCACAGGCGGAATGGTGATAGTCTCAGCCGACGACCCAGGGATGCACTCGTCGCAGAACGAGCAGGACAACCGCAATCTGGCTAAATTTGCGCGAGCCCCCTTGCTGGAGCCGTCCGACAGCCAGGAAGCCTACGACATGACGGTTGCGGCCTTTGAGATTTCCGAAAAGTTCAAGGTGCCTGTAATCATCAGGCTCACCACCAGAACAAGCCATTCGTCGTCGATCGTCGATCTCGGCGAGTTCTCGCCCGCGCCGCGCGAACTCATACCGTACGAACGCAACATACGCCAGCGCCTGCCTGTGCCGATGTTCGCGCGCGGACATCGTCTTTTGGCGCAGCAGCGTACGGCCGATATGGAGGCGGCGTCGAACGACTCCCAATTCAACCGCGTGGAGAAGGGCCGCACCGATCTCGGCTTCGTCACGTCGGCCGTGGCGTACCAGTATGTCAAGGAGGTGTTCCCCGAATTTTCCATACTGAAGCTGGGGTGGACGAATCCGTTACCGAAGCGGCTGGTCGCGGAATTCGCGAAGACCGTCGACAAGGTTGCCGTCGTAGAGGAGCTCGATCCGTTTCTCGAAGACCAGATAAAGGCGATGGGCATCAAGGTCGTCCGGCACGAGACAGAACTCAACATGTTCGAGCTGAACGCCGACAGGCTGCAGAACCTTCGCCACGAACTGATTGGAGACGTGGCCGAGGTGAAGCCGCACGAGACTGACGCTTCGCTGCCTACAAGGCCGCCGGTGCTGTGCGCGGGGTGCGGACATCGCGGAGTCTTCTACGTCCTCCACAAACTAGGCGCGACGGTGACGGGCGACATAGGTTGCTATACGCTGGGGGCGTTTCCTCCGCTAAATGCTATGGATACGACAATCTGCATGGGCGCGTCCATAGGCAATGCGGCGGGCATGAAGAAAGCAGGGCTTAAGGGACGCATATGCGCCGTTCTCGGCGACTCGACGTTCTTCCATTCTGGAATGACGGGCATACTCTCCGCTCTTTACAACGGGACGCCTGTGACTACGGTCGTTCTCGACAACCGCATCACGGCGATGACTGGCCATCAGGACAATCCTGGCACAGGCAAGACGCTATCCGGAGAAGTCGCGCCGGTGACGGAGATAGGCGAGATAGCGAAGGCCATGGGCTACAAGAAGGTCGTCAAGGTCTCGGCCGACGATCTCGTGCAGCTTGAGAGCGTGCTGAAGGACGCCATGGACGGCGACGAGGGCGCGCTTGTCATCGCGTACGCGCCGTGCAGAATCGCGGCCAAGCTCACCAAGGAAGGGCTCTGCGAGGTCGATGCCGACAAGTGCAAAGCCTGCGGCGCCTGCTTCAAGATGGGATGTCCTGCAATGACGCGAGGCAAGGAAATCAGGCCTGGCGCGTTCCAGATGGTCATAGACGCGAACCAATGTGCGGGTTGCATACAGTGTTCCCAAGTGTGCAAGTTCGGAGCGATCAAACGCGTCAGATAGGCAGGTTATGGAAAAAGTCGTTCTAAATGCAGGCCGTGAAAGATCGGTTTTGCGCCGCCATCCCTGGATATTTTCCGGCGCGGTCGCATCGGGTCCGGAAACGGGTGCCGAATCTGGCGAGACAGTGTCAGTCGAAAGCGCGGACGGAACGGTGCTCGGCTACGGCAGCTGGTCGCCGCAGTCGCAGATTCGCGTCCGGATGCTGTCGTTCGATTCCGCGGCGGTTCCAGACGAGTCGATGATCGCTTCTCGCGTCGCGGCGGCGATAGGGAGAAGGGCGGATTTCTTCGCGAACGCCTACACGAACGCGATGCGCCTGGTGAACGCGGAGAGCGACGGGTTGCCCGGAGTGGTCGCGGACTACTATGCCGGGTGGGTCGTGTGCCAGTTTTCATCGGCCGGCGCCGAACGCTGGAAGAACATCATCGCGGCGGCGCTGATGAAGTTTGCGCCGTTTTGCCAGGGCGTCGCCGAACGCGCCGACATGGAGGTTCGCTCGAA
Organism: uncultured Lentisphaerota bacterium; assembly: GCA_900321575.1. Lineage (GTDB taxonomy): Bacteria > Verrucomicrobiota > Kiritimatiellia > RFP12 > UBA1067 > UBA1067. The sequence continues at coordinate 5,613 of ONWT01000033.1, forward strand.
GGAAGGTCTTGCTGTCGAGGGCTTCAGGGTTTTGGAGGGCGCAGAGCCGCCGGAACTGATAGAGATTTGCGAGGGCCCCTGCAAGTTTCTGGTGGATGTGAGGCGCGGACACAAGACGGGATTCTATCTCGATCAGCGCGATGCGCGTCTGGCC
>ONWT01000029.1 GCA_900321575.1 uncultured Lentisphaerota bacterium
CCCGCCGAGCTCATATAAGGCACTTCTTTGAGGTCGAGCACAACGCATGTCGCATCGCCAAACTTGAGTCCCGCTTCGAATTCAGGAGCGGTAACCGTATCCACACGTCCACTGACGGCAATCGTCAGGGTCGTCCCATCTGTTTTTGTTTTAATCTCCATAGTCTTTTCCCATTGTAAGTATGTTCCTGCCGTTGCGCCGCCTGTATGTGACAGGCGACATTGTCTTCTTGACGATCAAAATGCCAAGCCCGCCGATTTCACGGTCTTGTGCGCAAATTGTAGTGTCCGGATCGCGATGGGCTATCGGATCGAACGGCTTGCCGTCATCTGTTATGATCAGGCGCACTCCATCAGGGTTGCGAGGCTTCTCGATAGTCAGCGTCCAGGATGTCGCCCCGGAATAGCGCACGACATTGGCGAATATTTCATCCGCCGCAACCAGCAATGTGTTTTTGCAGCTCTCCGGCACTTGCTCAAGTGCGGAAGCAAGATCCGACGCGGCTTTCTCAAGGCCCTTCATCGACGTATCGTATTCAAATGAAACCGATTCCGGCTCGCCACGGTATCTCATTACAAGTTGAGTGCAGTCATCTGCCTGCTCAACGCCAACAGAGAAACGGCGCACATCGTCTATAACGTCCGAAAGCACAGCACCCCGCTTCTTCTTGGTGTTCGACAAAATACCCAGCAATCTGTCTTCTCCGTAAAGTTCGCTTGCCGCATTCGGCTGTTCCACTATACCGTCGGTATAAAGGTAAATCGCATCGTCTGGCGACAAATTGAGATCGTTGACGCGATAATGCACACCAGGCATTGCGCCAAGAACGAGCGAGGGCCGCGACTTGAGATATTCCGTCTTCCCGCCCAGTCTAACAATAGGCGGATTGTGTCCGGCGTTCACAAACGTCACATGCCCCGTTCGCGTATTGATCTCGCCGGCCCAGACGGTGACGAACGTATTAGACGAATTGCCTTCGCAAAGAGCATCGTTCGCATCTTCGAACACCTGCGCCAGTGGCTTACCTGTTTGCGCAATGCTCTTGATCAACGTCTTCGCCCTCATCATGAACATGGCCGCCGGAATGCCCTTTCCGCTGACGTCGGCAACAAGGAAAAGGACGCGGTCCTGTCCAGTGAAATAGAAATCGTAAAAATCTCCGCCGACCTCCTTGGCCGTCTCCATGGACGCCCAGATATCGAATCTAGTCTCGTCGGGGAACGGAGGGAAAACGTTGGGGAGCGCCGCAAGCTGTATATCCTTCGCCATTTGAAGCTCTTTTGCGGACTGCAAACGTATCTGTTGGCGCACGAACGCCGATATGACGACCCCTACGAGAAGAGCGACAAACACGAGCGCCAAACCGTTCAAAGCTGCGGTCGCTCCAACGAGAACGTCGCGTTGAACAGCCGCCGCGTTCTTTGGTATCAAGACGTAAACAGGGAAGCCCTCGATCTCCTTGCGCTTCCAGTAGAACGAATCATCGGGATCCGTCCACTGCGATCCCTCGCGGTTGGGCTCTTCATAGTCCGACAGCACAAGCCCGGACGCGGTTGTCACAACGATTCCGCCGGTTCCGCCTACGCGCCAGTTGCGGAACAAATCCATGATTGAAGAACGGGAAAGCCCGCGCAGCGACTCGCCGTCACAGCCGATTTCGATAAAGCCGCCGACTGAAGGCCGCCATACGCCGACAAACTTGCGCCACGCTCCGTTTGCGGTATTGCTGCGGAACGGTTGGCAGTATTCCGTCTCCGGCCCTGTCACGAGGCACATCATATCCTCTGCCTTGCCGCCCGCTGTCTTGAAGTTGAAGGCAGGCTTACCCGGAGCGGCGAGATAGTCCGACACGGACGAGTGGATGATATCACCGTCGGAATTGGCGATGCTGATTTCGGTGACATGAAGTTCCTTGGCAAGCGCCTGCAGCGACTCTACATCAAGTGGATGGCCGTCTTCGACCCGTTCTCTCGCCGCCATGCACTGAAGGATGAGCCGTACGTCCACACAGTCTATTATCTCGTCCTCGGCGTTCTCGAACGTGCTGTCGATCAGTTTGTAGGCGTCGCGTTCGGAAAGCCTGCTGTGGAGAAACCAAGTAAACGCCATAGACAGCAAGAACGCCGCCAGAACGCTGAGTATCAACTTCAAGTTAAGACTACGCCGCTCGGTCATTTCGCCCTCCTTTCTGCAATCACGGCATTTGCCGCCGCCAATATGTCGGGCCGCCGCTTGTCTACCGCAACGCCGTAAAACTCGCGTGTCTCCTGAGAAGAGACCGCCAGCTCACCGCCTGACGCCTCGGCAAGCGTCGCAAGCTGCATTCCGTCGAAAAGCACCGCGTCTATCTCGTCTCTCTTGAGGGCTGCGACAGCGTCTTGTATGCGCAAATATCTCTTGGGATCGCATCCGTGCAAACATAGATATATGTCGTGGGCAGAATCGGACTCTATGCCTATGCGGATGGCGTTTAGCTGCGACATACGCGGCTTCTTGCCGGCCGTCCTGTATAGGAATCTTGCGCCTCCCTCGCCATACGGCTCGGAAAAATCCACATCGCGCTGCCGCGCTTCAGTCATGGTAATCGTTGCGATCGAAAAATCTGCCGTACCCTCTTTCAGGCGCGGCAAGATGTCGATAAAGTCGACGGCCTCCATTACAAGCTCGCGCCCCATCCTTTCGGCGATTTGCCTAGCAAAGTCGATATCCGTGCCGACAATCTCCCCTTTCTCGTTCCTGTATGTGCATGGGGGTTCGGTCGGATTCGCAAGGAACAAGAGCGGCCTGGATTTATCGGCTATGCGCGGATCGACAGCCAGTTGTCTGTTTTCGCCGGAGCACCCGGCCAGCGCAGCAAGAGTCAAAATTGGGATTAACGAGATTTTCATAATTTGAACACGTTCCTGTTGAATCCGGCCGTCGTCAGATTTCGGCGGCGCGGAATTGCCGTCATGAGATTGGAGACAAGATAGCCGCGCAAAGACGACACCTTGGCATCCGAATCGGTTATATCGAATATCTCTCCGTCATCACGTATAATCACTGACAACCCATTGCCCAAATCCGTCGTGACCTCCGCTAGAATATTCTTGCCGGAATTATGGTCGCGAACCACCATCAGAGCCTCCTCCACGAGCAATGCCGCTCTGGTCGCCCGCGAAGCGTCCACACCCTTGAGCTTGAGATGCGACTCGACCGCTGCGGAAGTGGCGCATATGTCAACCGGATCGAGCCGGAGATCGAAAACACGAAGTTCACGCTCTCTTGCTTCGGGCAGAAGAAACGGAAAACACTGCCATCCGCCGCACGCAACCAGCAAATACACCGCAAACGCGACAAGCGCTATGCCGGGAGCAACGCCCAGTGAAAGCATAAAGCCTTGCACCCCGCCAAGGCTCCCGCCAACTGGAAAGAACGCCAGAGGCGCGACAAGGAGAGCCGAAAGCGTGAGCGCTGCAGAAAGACCTTCTCTGCTAATGAATACGTAATAGGAATTGAACAACAGCACAATCGCCAAAAAAGGCAGAGAAATCGAAGCGAGCCTCACCGCCATGCGAGCGTCGGCGACAACCGCAGCGTCGCGTATTCCAGCCAGACAAAGCATCAGGTCGGGCCAGGAAAGCAACAAAAGCATAATAATGCAACTGCCGGCAACAGACGAGAGAAAGGCTACGTTCATCACACGCTTCGTCAGAACCACATTCCTTTCGCCGACATAAATGCTCGCCAGCGGTTGTGCGGCGTTCGCGACCCCGTCAAACACTTCCGAAATTCCGATAGTCATTATCGCGACAGCAAGAATCGGCAACATTTCGGAACCAAAACGCGAAATCACATAAATGTTGAGAGAGAACATCAAGACAGCCTTGGCAATATTTTTGCTGGCGTCTCCAAACGATGTATGGACTATTCGGATAATGTCGAAAATGATAAAGTGGCGCGAAAAGCCGAGCATGCAACCTTTCTTGCGGAAGTGAGAAACCAGCACCGCAATCGCAAAAAGAGAACCCAGCCCCGTTCCGATCGCACAGCCCATGGCGCCAAAGGCTATTGTCAGCGGAATCGACAAAACGCAATTGCCGACTAGCTGCGCGATATACGACAAGAATGACAACTTCGCGTCGCCATCCGTATAACATACCATCCCGAGGAAAAACGCCACGGGCTGAAGAAATGCCGCCGGCAAAAAGCCGACCCAGTAGGCCGAGGTCATTGCCGAAACTTCCGGCGAAGCGCCAAATGCGGCAATGACAGGCTTTCTGACCACGGCCAGCACAGCCGCGACCAAGACACCTACTGCGATGGATGATACGCAACCGAGCGTAAAATAGCCGCGAGCCCTGCGCGCGTGGGACGCCCCCAATTCAGTGGCAAAAAGAACGCTGGTGCCTACCGAAACGACCATACCGGCAAAGGTCACCAGCTCAAATATGCCCTGCATCAGATTGACCGCCGAAAGTCCAGTTTCCCCGAGAATATGCCCGCAAATGATGGAGTCGGACATGCCCATGAAGAACTCTGCCGCCATTGCGAATGTCGCAGCTGGCAGGAACGACCTGAATTTGGCAGAGGCAAAAGTCATTTAAGCGGTCTTTTTACGCCATTTTACGGAACACACCCTCACAAAGTTCCGAAAATCCGGTCGCCGGCATCCCCCAAACCGGGCACGATGTAGAAATGCGAGTTGAGGCGTTCGTCTTTTGCCGCCGTATAGACAGGCACGTCAGGATGCTCCGCCTCGAACTTTGCAATACCTTCAGGCGCGCTTATAAGGTTAAGGAACTTTATCCTCTTATACCCAAGCTTCTTTAGCTGAAAAACCGCATCGCACGCACTGCCGCCGGTGGCGAGCATGGGATCGATCACAAGAGCAAGTTCCTCGCCGTCTTTGGCCGGCGGAACCTTCGCGTAGTATGGCACCGGCTCTGCCGTAGCCTCGTTGCGCTGCATGCCCAACACGCCAACCTTGGCATACGGTAGGACATTGAGCATCGCGTCAAGCATACCCATGCCTGCCCGCAGAATCGGGACCAACACGATTCGCGGCTCGTCGATCTTGACGCCAGTCGCCTTCGCCACGGGCGTAGTTACGTCAACCTGCTTGGTACGAATGTCCTTCAACGCCTCGTAGGCAAGAAAAGTCGTAATCTCGTTGACAAGCTCGCGAAACAGCTTCGGCGGCGTCTGATAGTCGCGCATAAGTGTCACTCGATGCTTAACAAGCGGATGCTCAAGTACGAAGTTCATCAAATCCTCCTTGTTCTAGATTGTTTGTATTATACCATAACTTTGCCGAAAACGCACCTCGGCAAACTGAGCCATAGCGTTCCTGGACGAAAATTCCCCGCCGTCCATTAAAGACGACGGGGACCAACCAACCAAAAATCAGGATCTATGGCAAAATTTCCAAGCGTCAGAATGACGCCGTGAGCGCCAATCCGCCGACAAAATTGTAGGAGTCGCCGTAGCGGCTGGCGTTGCCCCACTCTCCGTTGTATTCGCGCGCACCATGACGCAGCCTTCTGTCGAAGAGGTAGTCGTAATAGGCGACATATCCCGAAAGCGTCAAGTTGTCGCAAATCGCCCACTCGGCCGTGAGAGAGAGGGAGGTGTCCATAAGACCGCCGTGGTCGATGCCGAAATAGCCCTTGTTGCGGCGTGAGCTGCCGAGGCCTTGTCCGACCGCGGGACGCAATGTAACGACAGGGTCGTCGTCTTCGCTTTCGCCTTCGACGACGGCAAAAGTGTGGCCGAGTTCCAAATTTGCATAGGTACCGTCGTCCGCCATTATATCGCGTTCGATGGCAAGCGTCGGTTCGAGCCAGAGGTCGCCGAGCGAAAGCTCGAGGTTGATGTACTGCGTATCACCGACATCAGGATCGCAGCTGCGCGGAATGTACTCGTATATATAGTTGGCGTCGACCGAAAGCGCACCAAGTGTCTCGCCGAGGTCGAAATCGTGCCTGATGCCGACGATCGAATCGAGAGTGGTGTACTTTCCGGCGCGATTGCCGTATCCGCCGCGCTTGCCGTTGCCCTTCGTCACGTCGAAAATGGCCTCGACGCCGAAGTAGAGCGTGTCGAAGAACGAGATTTCCGCGCTGGGGGTTACGATCGGATCCTTTCCGTCGATCACGCCGTATGTCATATACTTCGAGTCGAACGAAAGCCCGAATTCCGCAGAAACGGGAATTTCATCCTTGGCCTCGGTAAGCACCTCGCCGTCGGTGTCGGCGAAAACGCCCATCCCTGCCGCAAGAACGGCAACCAATGTCATTAGTTTTGTCGTCATTTAGTGTTTCCTTTTTTGTTTTGCGATGATATATGTTGATTTGCAAGATTATTTTCCGCAGCAGCACGCCCCGCCGCCGCAACACTTGCGATTGCCGCCGCATTCGCACGGAGCGCCCTTCTTGTGTGTGCGCCACACGGCAAATGCCGCAAGCACAATCACAGCCGTGAGAACCGCAACAGAAGACGCGTTCATCTTACGCGATCTCCTTGCCGGCCGGACGCACCACGAACCAGATGGCCGCGAGGTCGGCAAGTATGGCGATAGCCGACCAGAAGCCGAATGAGCCACCTGCAATCAGCATGCCGATCTGGTAGACGGAAAAAGCGAGCAAGTAGCCGACCAGCAGCTGAAAGCCTACCGCGAGCCAGCCCCATGCCTTGGAACCCATTTCGCGGAACGTTACCGCGATAGCCACCATGCACGGCGGAATGAACAGGTTGAACATCATGAACGAAAGCGCAGCGAGTTTCGGGAAGTCGCTCATCGAGCCGAAGAGCGCCGTTACGTTCGAGGCTGTTGTCGCGCCGTCAAATGTCGCGGAAACAAGCCCGAGTGTCGCCGTCGCCTGCTCCTTGGCGATCTCCGCAGACACGGTCGCCGCCGCTCCCTGCCACGTGCCAAAGCCGAGAGGCGCGAAGAGCCACGCGATCCAGCCGCCTACTGTCGCCAGAATCGACTTGTCTATCTGCTCGTCGGCGAGCAGGTTGAAGCCGAAATCGAAGTGCATTATGAACCAGAGAAACACGCACGCCGGGAAAATTATCATGCCCGCCTTGAGCATGTACGCCTTGACGCGATTCCAAGTGTGGTGCCATATGCCGCCGATCGTGGGCATGTGATAGGCCGGCAGCTCCATGACGAACGGCGCAGGCTCCCCCGCGAACGCGCGGGACTTCTTGAGCGCAATGCCGCCGAGCACTATTATGGCGATGCCGGTGACATCCATAAGCGGCGCCACATACCACATTTCGCGGAAGAATATCGCGGAAAACATCGCGATAATGACCGTCTTGGCGCCGCATGGAATAAACGTGGCTAGAATTATCGTCATCCGCTGGTCGCGCTTGTTCTCGATAGTGCGCGCCGCCATTACGGCAGGCACCCCGCAACCCTTGCCGACTATCATAGGTATGAAGCTCTTGCCAGACAAACCGAATTTGCGGAAGAGGCGATCCATTATGAATGCGACCCGCGCCATGTAGCCGCAATCTTCAAGGAAGCCGAGAAAGAGGAAGACTATGAATATCACGGGCACGAATCCGAGCACCGTGGCTACACCGCCCCATGCCCCGTCGTTGACAAGGCTAGAAACCGTTTCGCTCACGCCCAGCTTCTCCAAGCCGCTGCCGATCAGTGCGCCGATACCGGGAATCCACACGCCATACTTCGCCGGATCGGGCTCCTCGGCCTCTTTCGCCGCGCTGTAAACAGCCTCGTCTATCTCCCACTCTTCGGCGGTTTCGCCGGTCTCTTCGTCTTCTATGGAAGCTTTCGTCTCGCCGGCCTCCCACGCGGCAATCGTCGCTTCGGCCTTGGCGAAATCTTCGCATGCTGTTTCGTAATCCTTGCCGTCTACCTCATGGGTCGTGAACGGCAGGTGCCAGCCATCGCCGAGAAACTCGTCGTTCGCCCAGTCGGTGAGCAGCGTCCCAGGTCCGTTCTCGGCCACTGCGAGCCACCACATGGCGCAAAGCGAAACCAGAAAGATCGGCAGCGCCAAAATGCGGTTCGTGACGACTTTGTCGATCCTGTCTGAAATAGTGAGCTTGTTCTTTCTCTTCTCGCTTCTTGTCAGCGACTTGTCCATCAGGTTCTTGATGAACTCGTAGCGCTGGTTGGTGATTATCGACTCGGCGTCGTCGTCAAGCTCCTTCTCGCAATCACGGATGTGCTCCTCTATGTGCTTCATCTCGCCGACGCCGATTTTGAGATCGTTTATGATCTCGCGGTCACGCTCGAATATCTTTATGGCATACCAACGTATCGATGCTTTGGGAACCTGCCCCTGGATCGACTCTTCGATGTGGGCGATGGCGTGCTCGACAGAGCCGCTGAAAACATGCGAAACCTCGCCTTTGCGTCCGGCCTTGGCCATCTCGACAACCTTCTCGGCCACAGCGACGTCTCCGTCCCTCTTGAGCGCCGATATGCCGACGACCTCGCACCCGAGGGCTTTCCCGATTTTCGAGAAGTCTATCGTGTCGCCGTTGCGCTTGACGACATCCATCATGTTGACCGCCATGACCATGGGCAGTCCAAGCTCGGCGAGCTGAGTCGAGAGATAGAGATTGCGCTCGATGTTGGTGCCGTCGACTATGTTCAGTATCGCATCGGGCTTTTCTTCCACGAGAAACTTGCGCGAAACCTTCTCCTCGAGCGAATAAGGAGAGAGCGAGTATATTCCCGGAAGGTCCTGTATTACGACATCTTTATGCCCGACGAGTATGCCGTCCTTCTTCTCTACTGTCACACCAGGCCAGTTTCCGACATACTGATTCGACCCGGTAAGCGCGTTGAAGAGCGTAGTCTTGCCGGAATTCGGGTTGCCCGCGAGGGCGATCTTAAGATTAGCCATATCTAATACTCCCTTCAAAAAAAATCAGGCGATCTCTATTGTGGCCGCTTCGCTTTTGCGAATCGACAGCTCGTATCCACGAACCGTCAACTCTATGGGATCGCCAAGCGGAGCGACCTTGCGGACGGTAACCTCGGTGCCCTTGGTGAGCCCCATGTCCATCATACGGCGTTTGACCGCGCCTTCTCCATTCAGGCGGACGATCTTCGATGTTTCGCCCACCCCGAGTTCGTTCAATGTTTTCATATCGTTTCTCCCGTGCGCTTTATTGAAATCCGATATCTCAAGCGGCCCTGACCATGATGCGCCTTACGAGATCGTCGTTCACCGCGATACGGCTATCTTGCAGACCCAGTATCATGCTACCGTTGGCGACCTGCACGACCGATATCACGACACCAGGCACAAAGCCGAGCGCACCCAGATGCTTGCGAACGTTGTCGCCGCCCGTTATCGCCGTCACCCTCGCCTTCTCACCTATTTTCAACATTGCCAGTGGCATATTTATTCTTGTCCTTTCAAAACTCACATCCTGTTTGCCTTGACTCATTTCGCTAGTCTCGGCTAACATGGCGCGTAGTATACCATAAATGACTGGAAGTTAGCAAGAGGAAATTTTACTAGGCTAACAGATTTCTGCTCCGGCCATCTTTTCGAGGCTCAAAAATCCGTTTCCGGCAGAGGTTCGGGCTCGGAAGAGCGCAACAGCAGCGATGGATTCTCCTCAAGCCGCTGCGAGAGCGAATTGAGTCTCGCCGCCGTTTCGTTGGCGTTCTCTAGTATGGCGCCGACGTTCGCGCGCTGCGCTTCGATGAGCGAGTCAACATTTGCCGACAGGCGCGAAAGAGATTCCGCTATCGTCTGTATATTGGTCCAGGCGGCGGCGAAGTCCATCTTGTTGATCTGACCCATCAGCTTTGTCGCGGTGTCCGAAAAGTTGTCGATAAGCGATGGAGCCGGCGGTATCACGGGATGCGCGGGCTTCCAGCCGAGTTTCGCGATCGGTGGAGGATTCGGCAGCATGTTCAGTTCCATGCGCGACAGTCCGGTAATGCCGCTGGACGAGACGGTGGCTCTCAGGCCGTGCTTGACGTAGCTGTCTATCATTCTGCGAAGCTCAAAATCGTCTGGGCGCACGCGATGGCCCATCCTCTGCAGATTGAGCGACAGCAATATGCGTATTCTCTGCATCTCGGCGACAGAGTAGTCTGCCGACCGCGGACGCACCATCATCACGTCTTTGACCTCGCCCACCTTCACTCCGCGGAAATTGACGGGGCTGCCGACAGAAAGCCCGCTTACGGGCTTGTCGTAGTACGACTCGACCAGAAACTCCATATCGCTGCCGCCGAACCCCCCTATGTAGATAAGGGTGGCCGAAACGGCCACGACGCCAACGACTACGGCAAAACCGATTCTTGCGTATTTCGGCTTGTTTTCATTCGCCATGAGATATCTCCCCTCTGTTGAAGAATTTGCGCACGAACTCGTCTTCCGATTTGTCGCGCAGTTCGGCCGGCTTGCCCAGCGCGACCATGACTTTGCGCGCCTTGTCGAAAATCGCACACCTGTCCGCAATCTTGAATATGCTCGGCAGTTCGTGGGTGACCACGACGAACGTCATGCCCTTCTCGCGCCTCAAGGCGAGGATGAGGTCGTCGAGCGCACTGGAGGTTATCGGGTCCAGTCCGGCGCTCGGTTCGTCCAGGAAAACCACTTCCGGGTCTAACGCCATCGCCCTCGCTATCGCCACGCGTTTGCGCATGCCGCCCGATATCTCTCCGGGCATCTTGTCGGCCGCGTCCAGGAGCCCGACATCACCGAGCAGCGACAACGCCTTCTCCCTTCGCGCCTTGCGCTTGAGCCCCGAGAACTCGTCAAGCGGCAACATCACGTTTTCGAGGCAGGTCATCGACCCGAACAATGCGCCGCTTTGGTACATGACGCCGATCTTCCTGCATAGCGACGCACGTGTCTTCGCACTCCACCTCTCGCCCGCAATGAGAATCTCGCCGGCTATAACCGGATTCAGCCCGATCATGTGCTTCATCATGGTGGACTTGCCGCACCCGGACCCTCCGAGGAGTATGAATATTTCGCCGCGGGCCACGTCAAACGTGACATCGTTGAGTATCAGTTCGCCGGGATATCCGGCATCCACGTCTCTCACTTCGACTACGGGCGCTTCCATATCAGACCCCCCAGAAATAGCAAATCACCGCGATAAGGCCGTCCGACACCGCAATCGCGATTATGCCGCCGACCACTGCCGACGTGGCCGCCACGCCGACGCCATCGGCCGTCGCCTTCGTGCGCATCCCCGCGCAGCAGCCGACGATACCGACCAGCAGCCCGAACAAAGCCGATTTCGCGAGACCGAAAACAATCATGAACACGTCCGTCGTCGACGCCACATTGCCCCAGAATACAGAGCCTGGTATGTCCATCGCCCGCAGAACAACCGCGCCGCCTACGAGACCCGACAGCTCTGCGCAAATCGTCAGCACGGGCATGGCCAGCACGGCCGCGACGACTCTCGGCATGACCAGAAACCGCACGGGCGCAAGCCCCATCGTCGCAAGCGCGTCAAGTTCGTCGTCCACCTTCATCGTACCAATCTCTGCCGCGAACGCGCTGCCGGATCGCCCTGCGAGTATGATCGCCGTTATGATGGGCCCCAGCTCGCGGAAAAGTCCTATGGCAAGCAAATCCGCCACATATGTCTCCACGCCGAACGTGCGCAGCGCCGCTGCGGACTGGAACGCCAATATGAGCCCCAGCAGAAAACCTATGCCTATGGATATCGGCAGCCCGTCGAAAGCGGCTCTCTGGTAGGCGAGCATCGAATCGCCGAAACGGAACCGCCAAGGTTTGAACAGCATGGTAAACGCCTCGACCACGACCTCGCCGAGAAGAGCGAGATTGTCGTAGACGGCATCGAATTTTTCGACCCAGGCCTTGCCTATCGAGGAGAATAAGCTCATTTCAGGTCTATGTAACCGATGGCTGTCGACAGCGCACGCGAGAACGCCCTCGAGAAAGCCGCCGAATAATCGCCGCCCTCCACAGGTTCGGCCGCCTCGGCTGAAGAGGACGCAAGCACGGTTCTGTTGCCGACGAGAACGAGCGAAAGCGATACCGACGCGTCGCGATGCCCCTCTGTGCGGCAGTCGAGCGCAAGGCGGTTCAGGGTTATCTCCGCCGCGAGCGGAGCGCTTGCCGACGAATTGCCCGAAACCACCTTCTCAAAAGCGGCGCTCGATTCCATTACATCCATCGCCGCACCGCGCAGAATCGCGGCCGGCTGCGCCGCAAAAGAATTGTACGAGTCGAAGGCGATCGAACCGTCCGCCCTCAAAACCGCAAGCCTCGCACCATTGAACGGTGCGCGCACATCCACAAGCATCAGCTTCACCGCAGGCAGCTTATCGCGCTCAATTCGCTCGGCTCCGGACTTCGCCCACAATATGTTCCATGTCTTTGGCGCTCGGGGCGACGTGAATACGCAACCGCCGAGAAGCGGCAGAACAGCCAGCACAGTCAGAAATCTTTTCATACGTGTATTTTAGCAAAATCCGCTCGCACTGTCCATCGATGTTAATTTGCCGCGGAGAATCAGGCCAATATCATCGGCTTGTTCTGGTCAAGCACGCACAGCTCTATATCGCTACGGCCGATCGATCTCAACGCCGAGGCCATAGTCTCGAACGCAATGTGCGGGGCATTGCATTGTTCGGAAAGATGGGCCAAGGCGAGCGCTTTAAGGCGCGGAGACGCGAATTTGGCGACCAGACAGGACGCTTCTTCGTTGGAAAGGTGTCCTCTCGGACCGGAAATACGCTGAATCAGGGAAACCGGCCTCCCGCTGCGGAAAAGCAAGTCCGGATCGTGGTTCGATTCAAGAGTAGCCATATCGGCTTCGGCAAGGTGCAATCCTATCGAAGCCAGGGGCGTGCCGACATCCGTTGCATGAAAATAGATGACTCCTTCGCTCCGCACGACATAGCCGACAGGGTCGGCCGTATCGTGCGGTATCGAAAACGGAAGAACCTCGAACGAACCGATATCGAACGACTGCCCGTTCTCGAACTGATAAAAATCGGCCTCGTCGAGTCCGCACTGCCACGCCACGGATTCCGCCGTCATCGCATTCGCAAAAAGCGGCACGCTGGGAAAACATTTGTGGAAAGTGGCGATACCTCTGATGTGGTCGATGTGGCTATGAGTGAAAACGACGCCGTCAAGCGCATCCAACGGAACCCCGGCGGCATTGGCCCTGGCGCGAAGCTCGCGACAGCTGATGCCGCAATCGATCAAGAGCACTCGTCCACCGCTTACGACACAGTAGGCGTTGCCTTTGCTGCCGCTGGCAAGAGATGCGATTTTCACGTACGGTCAAACGCCCTGTGGGCGATATCGCGACGGTAGAACGCGCGTTCGAAAGAAATCTCGCCGACACCCGCATAGGCCAAATCGACAGCCTCGCGCAAGGTGGCGCCAAGCCCTGTCACGGAAAGAACGCGGCCGCCGGACGTCACGAAGTCCTTGTCTGGCTTGGCGGTACCGCAATGGAAGACGAGAGCGCCCTTCGCAGCGGCGGCATCAAGGCCGGAAATGGCCTTACCCTTCTCGTAGGCGCCCGGATAGCCGCCCGAGGCCACAATAACCGTCGCCGCCATCTCGGGCTTGACGACGATATCATCTTCCGACAGGCAACCGCAGGCCGCGTGAAGCATGGCTTTGGCAAAGTTGCCGCCCAAGCGCGGCAATACGACCTCCGTTTCGGGGTCGCCGAAGCGGGCGTTGAATTCCACCACGTTCACGAGAGAACCGCTTTGGGCGACACGGCCGCCCCTCGGCGTCACCATAAGCCCCGCGTAAAGAATGCCGCGATATGTAATGCCGCGCTTTTTGAGCTCGCGAATCACAGGCAGGATGATCCTGTCGCGAATGTCGGGGAGCATCTCGTCGGTAACGACCGGCGCGGGCGAATACGCGCCCATGCCGCCCGTGTTCGGCCCCTTGTCGCCGTCAAATATGCGCTTGTGGTCCTGAGAGCTCGGCAGCAGCACTGCGCGCTCGCCATCCACCATCGCAAGAATCGAACATTCTTCGCCGTCAAGGAACTCTTCTATCAAGACCTCAGACCCGGCAGAACCGAACTTGTTGCCGACAAGCATATCGTCGATCGCGGCTTCGGCCTGACTCGCGGTTTCGGCCACTACGACACCTTTACCGGCGGCAAGGCCATCCGCCTTGATTACGACCGGCAAGCCGTATGACGAAAGAGCCGCCTTTGCGGCAGACGGGTCTTTGAAGACTTGCGCCATTCCCGTAGGAACATTCGCAGCGAGCATCACCTCCTTGGCGAAACGCTTGGACCCTTCCATCCGCGCGCCAGCGGCGACTGGGCCGAAAACCTTGACGCCCTCGGCCTCAAGCGCATCCACCAAACCGAGCACAAGCGGCGCCTCGGGGCCGACAACGACTAGATCGGGCTTGTTTTCCACCGCCCAGCAGACGATTCCTTCGACATCTTCGGCTTTGACTGCGACATTCGTCGCTATCTGCGCCGTACCTGCATTGCCAGGGGCGCAATAAAGCTCGTGGTTCTCATCATCCTGCGAGAGGCGCCATGTTATGGCGTGTTCGCGTCCACCGCTACCTACGACAAGTATCTTCATGCTACACCTCCTTAGTCCATTGGAAGCTTCAGTTTTTGTCCGACTTTAAGGTTGTCGTTTTTGAGTCCGTTCATCTCGCGTATCTTTGCGACCGAGGTATTGAACGCTTTTGCAATAAGCCACAAATTGTCGCCTGGGGCGACGGCATATTCACGATAGGGTCCAGAAGAAACGGTTTCGCTCCTGGTGCTCTGGGAAGGACTTTTCGCCTGAGGCATGTTCGCAAGCCTGGCCGAAAGGTCTTTGACGATTTCGCCGCGCTGGCTTGCAAGTTCTTTGCGGAGTGTGGCCACGGTAGACTCGAGGGACGCGATACGCGAGCGGAGCGCCGCGACATCATCGGCCGAAGACGCGCTTTCAAGTCTCGAAACTCTCGCCGAAAGCTCGTCGATGTTCGACTGCAAGACATCAATCTGCCCCGTAATGCGCTGCATTGCGGCATAGGCCTGCTGCTGGATGAAACTATCGCGTCCGCTTTGCGCCTGGGCGAACACCGAAAACGCACACAACGCAAACATTGCAACAACCGTTCTTTTCATATCTGTCTCCTTATATTGATTGTTCCTGAATATCGCCTTGTTTTAAAGAATCCACAAAACAAGCCACACCACGGCAAAGACGCCAGCCCATGCGAGAAACGAATTGTGCCTGGCGTCAATCTCCTCCTGCCGGACGCTCCGCCCGAACGCCCGCAAGCCTCCGCCGGCGATGTAATGGAAAAGCCGCCACCCGAACTTGTGCCCATCCGACGTTTCACCCCGCGCCTCGCGGTTCTCGTCCAACAGCCACGGCGTGTGCGAACGCGTGTAGGAGTGGATCGAGTCCAGAAGATTCGTGTGAAGGCCGCTCATTCTGGAAGTGTTATCTTGGCGCCGGCTTTAACACGGCCATCTGTCGAAATCTCGGCCTTGTTGGCGTCGCGTATGCGCGTCCATGCGGAACGCTTGCCGTAAAACCTCAACGCGATCTTGTACAGAGTATCCCCCTCCTGCACCACGTATGTATCAGGGCGGGGTTCGAGCTTGGGCGCATTGCGGCCAAAATCGGCGGTCTGCTTTTCAGACGGTTTCGCATCGCCGTCAGGCTCGGTTTTCTTCTCTGCGACGACGAACGGAGTCGCCGTCGTCTCGCTCTCTTCCTCGTCGAGAAGAGCTTTTATGTCGCTCGCGAGCTTGGCGCGGTCCATCCCCTCATCATCCTCTTCGGCGATTAGGTTACGGATATCTGCAGAATACTTTATGCGATCGGACGCGCCGTCGTCGTCCAGCAAATCGGTAGCGCTTTTGAATATGTCGGGTTTTTCGACGGACTCGCCTTCGCCGACCGACCTTACCAGCTTGCGTGCGAACTCGCTATCGCGCTTGGCGGCGTCTCGCTCCTCGCTGACCTTCGCAAGCTCGCCGGCAAGTCTGGCGACCTCCGCATTCGCCTTGTCCGCTTCGGCTTTCAATCGTGCCATCTCTTTCGCAACGGGGCCTTCGCCGTCTTTCATCTGGTTCAGGATATAGGCGACGTACTGGCGTTCGCATATTTCGGCGCGCTCGCGGGCGAGATCGCTCTTGTCGCTTGAAGGACACTGCAGCAGATACTCGCGATACTGGCAGAGAGCGGACAGATAGTCGCGCTTATGGTCCTGCAGCAGGCTAGCAAGCTGAAAGCGTGCAGATGCGTTCGAAGGGTTCGCCCGGAGAGTCTTCTCGAAGCCCGACACGGCGATGTCGATCCGCCCGGCGGAATAGTCCGCCATAGCCGTCTTGTAGAGTCGCTCGTTGCGGTCTTCTTTCAGCTCTTTTGCGGCAGACCAGTCGCATGCGGTAGCACCGAGCGCTATCGCGACAGATGCAGCAATCTTAATTGTCGATTTCGTCATCATCTTCCTCCTCGTTTTCGTCGTCGTCATCTTCTTCGTCGTCGTCAAATTCGTCCGGCGTATCATCGATGAAGAGATCGTCTTCGTCGCCGTCCGGCGGTTCGTCCGCAGGCTCGACGGACGGAGTCTCTTCGCCGTCCTCGACGGGCTCCGCTTCTTCGCCGTCCTTCGACGAACGCTCCTCTTCGGCCTCCTTCGCGGCCAACTCGAGTTCCGTCTGGGCAACCGGCTTTTTGTACGCCGCAGCCTTGACGCGGGGATTCGAGCGCTGCAATGTCGGATCGAGCTCATTCAACTGCTGAAGATTGGCGAGCCCGAAGTGCTCAAGAAACAGCGGTGTCGTGCCGTAGAGGAAAGGATGCCCGGGAAGCTCGGACTTGCCGACAAGCCTTATGACCTGAAGGTCCATCAGAGTCTTTATGTTGGCCGTAACGTCCACGCCGCGAATCTCCTCGATCTCGCTCTTCGTTATCGGCTGGCGGTATGCGATTATGGCCAGCGTCTCCAGCGACGCGCGGCCCAAACGGCTTGGGCGGTCAAGCTTAAGCATCGCGCGAACATAGCGGCCGCAGCTCGGCGACGTCTGAAGTCTGTAGGAGCCTCCTGTGCAAACGAGCTTGAAGCCGCAACCGGCCACGTCAAGGGCCTTTTCAAGCCCCTTCAGCGCCGCTTCGACTTCTCGGCTAGTGCAAGTCTTGTAAACCTCCATAACCTCGCGGTTTTCATCCTCTTCGGGCTCGACGGCCCTCACCGATTCGCGAAGATCCGACACGGTAAGAGGAACTTCGCTCGCGAACAGAAGCGCCCCTATTATTTCCTGCAAAGACTGCGGAAGCGGAATCTTGACATCTTCACTCATATTCGTCAGGCCTTTCGAGAGGCTTGTCGTCAGGCTCCTCCTTGGACGGCAAAATGGTTATCTCATGGAACGCGGCATTCTGGTAGACGATGACTCGATGCTGTCTCAACAGCTCCAGAAGCGCAAGAAACGTTACAATTATCTCGCCTTTCGGCGCATCGGGCTTGAAGAGGGTCACGAACGACACCTGCCCCTCGGCGCGCGCGCGGTCAAGGACGTAATCCATCTTGTCCGGCACCGAGAAGCGAACGCCCTTAAGCTCTTCGTGTGGCATTTCGCTGGCGC
Organism: uncultured Lentisphaerota bacterium; assembly: GCA_900321575.1. Taxonomy (GTDB): domain Bacteria; phylum Verrucomicrobiota; class Kiritimatiellia; order RFP12; family UBA1067; genus UBA1067. The sequence continues at coordinate 17,569 of ONWT01000029.1, forward strand.
GAGACAGCACCTCCTGAAACGCCGAAAGCAGATCGTACAAATCAAGGTTCGCGAGAGCATTCCTGGCATCTGCGGAAGTTTTTTCGAACTTGGGGCGCCCCCCGCCGTAGTCGAAACAATTCTGCCGCATCGCCTCCATGGTTTCAAGCCTGATTGCGGCATCCTTGAATTTCTTGTACTCGATCAGCTGGCGCACAAGATCTAGACGCGGGTCGACCCATTCCTCGCCGCCTTCCTCGCTGGCGTTGCGGCGCTCGACTGGGAGCAGCATTCGCGACTTGATGACCATGAGTGTCGCCGCCATCACGATAAACTCGCCGGCGATATCGAGATCGAGCGCGCGCGCAGCCTCTATAAACTTCATGTACTCGGCCGTGATATGCTCGATCGGTATGTCGTATATGTCCAACTCTTCGCGGCGTATCAGATACAAAAGCAAATCCAAGGGACCCTCGAAAACGTCGAGCGTCACCTTGTAGTCGTCCGCAAAAAGCTGTTTCTCGGCCATTAGAGTCCGACAGCCTCCCTTACCTTGGTCATCGTGACGGCAGCGGCGGCGCGGGCTTTCGCCGCGCCTGCGCGAAGTATATCCTCCAGCGCATCAGGATCTTTGGCGAGCTCTTCGCGCTTGGCGCGAAACGGATCGAACAGGCGATGGTACGCCTCGAGAAGCGCCTTCTTGGCATGTCCGTATCCGTATCCCCCCGCACGATAGGCCGCCGCCATTTCTTCGACCTCTTTCTTGGTCGCAAAAAGCTTGTACAGCTCGTATATGGAGTTGCCCTCTGGCTCCTTGGGCTGCTCCATCGGAGTAGAGTCAGTCACGATGCCCATTACCTTCTTCTTTATGGACTTCGCGTCTTCGAAAAGCTCGATCGTATTATGATAGCTTTTCGACATCTTCTGTCCGTCCGTGCCCGGAATCGTCGCAACGGTTTCTGGGATATAAGCATCGGGAAGCTTGAAAATCTCGCCGTAGGCGTTATTGAACTTCTGCGCCAAATCGCGAGTCACCTCAAGATGTTGCTTTTGATCTTTGCCGACAGGAACGAGATCGGCGTTCATTATGAGTATGTCCGCCGCCATAAGGACGGGATAGGCGAAAAGGCCGTGAGTGGCGTCAAATCCGTGGGCCATTTTGTCCTTATAACTGTGGCAGCGCTCCAAGAGCCCCATGGGCGTCAGGCACGAAAGATACCACGCAAGCTCCTGAACTTCGGGCACGTCAGACTGACGGTACATCACCGTCTTCTCGGGGTCGAGCCCGCAGGCAAGATAGTCAAGCGCGACGTCACGGGTCGCCTCGCGAAGGGTCGCTCCGTCGCGAACTGTCGTCATGGCGTGGAAATTCGCGATGAACATGAAGTTCTCGCCCTTTTCCTGAAGGTCGAACATCGACTTCATGGCGCCGAAGTAATTGCCCCAATGAAGCTTGCCGGACGGCTGTATTCCTGTTAATATTCTCATTTACTGCTCCATTGCGTCCATCAGATGGCCTTTCGCGAAAGCTCGCCCAGGAACTTCATCAGCTTCTTCGACTCCTCGTCGGTTATGACACCGTCGGCCATCGCGTCGGACAGGGCCTTCTTGAACTCGTCCTGGCCGTCGACGCCGCGCAGGAACGCCATCAGCTCATTCGTCTCGCGGTAGTCGATCTTGCCGTCGGCCATTATGCTGCGACCCATCTTGTCGAGAGCGGCGGCGAAGGCCTTGTCGCCGACGAAGTGCGTCAGGGCGTCCATGGCCTTAGGCATCGCCGAATTCCTGCCAAGCACTGCCTTGAGGGCGAAGAGCACGGCGAACATCAGGACGATGGCGATGATGAGCGAAACCGCTGCGGAATTGACAAACGGCGCCACCATGTAGGAGACGAACGAAACCGCCGCGACCAGCAGCGCATAAGGCAGCTGCGTGTTGACGTGCACGACATGGTTGCACTGGGCTCCGGCCGAAGCCATGATCGTAGTGTCCGAGATCGGCGAGCAGTGGTCGCCGCAGACGGCACCAGCCATACATGCCGAAACGGCTATGATTGTCATCGACGAACCGGGTATCGCCGCAAGCACGATCGGGATGAGTATTCCAAACGTTCCCCAGCTGGTGCCTGTCGAGAAGGCGAGAACGACCGCGATTACGAAGATTATCGCAGGCAGGAAGTACCTCAGCGACGCTGCCGGCCCATTGATGAGGTCGGAGATGAAAACCTTGGCACCGAGCGAATCAGTCATTGACTTGAGCGTCCAGGCGCAGCAAAGAATCATAATCGCCGGAACCATCGCCTTGAAGCCTTCGGGGAAGGCGTCCATGCAGTCCTTGAAGGAGATGACGCGGCGGCAGACGTAGAAGATGACCGCGAAGACAATCGC
>ONWT01000016.1 GCA_900321575.1 uncultured Lentisphaerota bacterium
GAAAAGCTGTATCTCGGCGTCATAAAGCAGACCGGCGACAAGGGCTTCTACAAGATATCCGTCAGCGAAGAGTGATACGGCAATAGGTAAAATCGCGATCGCGTCCGCGCGGCTCGCCGGTGACTTAGGCGTCGGTTGCGGCGGGTGGGGAGGTGTGGTATAATGCTCGGCATCGTTGATTTTCAAGAAAGAAGGAGATTGTAATATGATGACGAGAGAAGAGGAGCGTGCCGAGTTCTGTCTGCTTACGAAGGGGATCCTTCAGGATTCCAAGATTGACGCCTCGGAAGCTCGCGTCGTCAAGCGCTGGCTCGAGGAGCATCAGCACGGCGACGAGTTTTCGATGCTGATATCGAAGCTCGACTCGTTTTTGGCGGACGGCTACATCGACCCTCGCGAATCGAACAATATTGCGGAATCTATCGGCCGCGCACTCGCAAACATGCGAGGCTAGTCCACCCGTCCAGTGTTGTCTGTTGCGGCGATATGAGTGCGAGGGCTAAAGTTTCGGGTTCGGTTGTGGCGGGGTTTCCCTCGCCCGCCGAGCAGTACCAGGAAACGCCGCTTGACCTGAACGAACTTCTGGTCAAGCGTCCGGCGGCGACGTTCTTTGTCAGGGTGCAGGGCGACTCTATGATCGGCGAAGGAATCCACGACGGCGATCTGCTTGTGGTGGACCGTTCGCTACGGCCGGCAAGCGGCGACGTCATAATCGCCTGCGTCGACGGCGATTTCACGGTGAAGACCTACCGCCGCGACAAGGACGGCGTTCGACTCGAACCAGCGAACCCAGATTTTCCGGTCATACACATCCGCAAAGGCCAGCAGCTCGACTACTTCGGCAAGGTTACGGCCTGCATACACCGTTTCTGACCATGATTGGGCTTGTAGACGGCAACAACTTTTTCGTCAGCTGCGAGAGGGTCTTCAACAGGCGGCTTGTCGGGCGGCCAGTCGCTGTATTGTCGAACAACGACGGATGCTGCGTCTCGCGCTCCAACGAGTTCAAGGCGCTCGGCATCGCAATGGGAACGCCGTATTACCAGCTCAAGCACCGTGAGAGGTCGGGCGAACTGGACTTCTGCTCGTCCAACTACGAACTTTACGGCGACATGTCGCGGCGGATAATCTCAATCCTTAGAGATGAGGCGCTGGATGTAGAGCAGTATTCAATCGACGAAGCGTTCATTTATCCGCCGATGGGCGAGGGCATCGACCTCATAGAATACGGCAAGCGGCTGCGCGCCAAGATACTTCGCTGGGTCGGAATACCGTGCGGCGTTGGCTTTGCTCCGACAAAGACGCTCGCAAAGATCGCAAACCACATCGGCAAGAAGCGTCCTGAAGGTGTTTTCGTGCTGCCGGACGATCCAACGGAGATACTTGCGGCGCTTCCCGCCAGCGAGGTGTGGGGCGTCGGGCGCAGGCTTGCGGTGAAGCTGCGGGCGGAGCAGATATTCACCGCGAAAGACCTGCGCGACGCACCGGACGATGTGATCCGTTCAGTTGGCGGCGTGGTGCTTCTGCGCACCGCCACTGAACTTCGCGGAACTCCTTGCAACGAGGAGCGGGATTACGAGGCTGACCCTGATAGCGTGTCATGTTCGCGCTCGTTCGGTGAGCCTGTGACTACACTCGACGGCATTTCTGAATCCCTCGCCTCGTTCACGGCACAGGCGGCGACCAAGCTCAGAAAACATAGCATGCTTGCCGCAGGTTGCAACATCTACGCGCAGATATTCCGCTCAGGGGGCGGCGGCGACTGCATCGTGCGGACGGTCATGTTCCCGGAACCGACGGATGCGACAAACGCGATGCTCGACGCAATTCGCCCTGAAGTTCCGGCGCTCTTCCTGCCCGGAACTCGATACCGCAAGACGGGTGTCGTGTTCTTTGGGCTCGAGAAGGTAGGCACCGCCCGCCAGATGGACTTGTTCAGTCCGCCGAAGGTGTCAAAGGCTTCGCCGCTCTACAAGGCAATCGACGCTATCAATGTCCGCTACGGCAAGGGCAAGGTGTTTTCCGCTTCCGAAGGCATGGGCGAGAAGTCGTGGAGGATGAAGCGAGCGAAGCTTTCGAGCCGCGCATCGACCCGCTGGGATGAACTTCTGACCGTCCGCTAGACAAGGCTTCGCAATGCGTCCTTGGGCTTAGCGATGCAATCCTGCCGCTTGTCGTCCAGCGCGACCACTCCGCCTTCGACGAGTAGCGAGTCCTAGGCCGGAAACGGGCACTTGCGTTTTTCGGCGGAATTGAATATACTATCTTCCAAACCAAAGAAAGGAACAACCAACTATGAAGAGATGGGTCTGCCCCGTTTGCGGGTATGTCTATGAAGGCGATGCGGCTCCTGAGAAGTGTCCTCAGTGCGGCGTGCCAGGCGCCAAGTTCAAGGAAGAGGCTGTCCAGACCGGCAAGAAGGTCTGGGCGTGCGAGCATACGGTCGGCGCGGGCAAGGTCGACGATGCCGAAGTCACGCAGGGCCTCAAGGACCACTTCAACGGCGAGTGCGCAGAGGTCGGCATGTATTTGGCGATGTCCCGCCAGGCCGAGCGCGAGGGCTATCCCGAAATCGCCGAGGCGTTCAAGCGCTATGCGTTCGAGGAGGCCGAGCACGCGGCCAAGTTCGCGGAGCTTCTCGGGGAGGTTCTGACCGACTCGACCAAGAAGAACGTCGCCATGCGCGCGGACGCCGAGCAGGGCGCTTGCGCGGCCAAGCTCGCCATCGCCAAGCGTGCGAAAGAGCTCGGCTACGACGCGATTCACGACACCGTCCACGAGATGGCCAAGGACGAAGCCCGCCACGGCGCCGGTTTCGAGGGTCTTCTCAACCGCTACTTCAAGTAAGACGGTTTGGCGTAAATTCAAAAGTGCGGCGGCGAAGGGGTTCGTCGCCGTCCTTTTTCCCCAAGGTTCTGGAGGAAATCACCGATGGACGACATCGCGATAATGCTGGGTCTTCAGGCGAGGCTGCTCTCGCGTATCGAGAAGGGCGACAAGTGCGGACCTTTCGCCGCCGCCATAGCCGGTCCGGACGGCGCCATTCTCGC